>CAYSMT010000227.1:0-5387 GCA_964432135.1 uncultured Acidobacteriota bacterium | reverse complement strand
GACCTGGATGCCTTTGTTTCGGCTGAGTTCGCCGTGCTGGTCAACCATGGCTACGCTCAGGCCAATGCCGCGATCCGAAGACACCTTCCTGACCTCATTGGGGTAGATCGTCCCGCCAGATGGCCTTATCCCGATGATTCTGACGAAAACAAGGTCCGTAGGGCGTTGTCCTCGAGCCACAAGCGGCTGAGCGTCAAGAGAGTTTTCCTATCTCTTCATCAAGCGTGGAATCGAAGGAAGCAAGGAAGGAGAGAAAGGCCATGATTTTCATCGATCGGTCTCGAGTAAAAGCACCTCGCATTCTTGTTTCCGCTACGGTGCGCGTGGAAAAGTCCCGCGCCCAGAAATTTTTCACGCAGAAGTCAGTACTCTCCAAACAGTCGCGCTTTCATTTCAAGGCGCGAGCATGGACAGATCGCACGGTTCGAAAGGCCCTCGAGCGGCTGTTCCATGGCAAGTGCGCCTATTGCGAGACGCGGTTGTCTTCGCAGGGCGATGTGGACCACTTTCGTCCCGCTTCAGGAGCGGTCGGCCTGGATGGCGATTTCAGCCCGCAGCACTACTACTGGACCGCCTTCGAATGGCGCAATCTCTATCTTGCTTGCGAGCACTGCAACCGTCACAAGAGAAATCTCTTCCCGGTGTTCGGTGGGCGGGCGACGCCCGAGACGGCTTACGAAGACCTCCTGCTTGAATGCGCGGTGCTGATCGATCCGTGCAACGAGAATCCGGCGCCTGTGCTGGTGTTCACTGAGGAGGGGACGATTGCCAGCGAGGACGAGCGCGGCCGAATGAGCATCGAGTTGCTTCGTCTCAACCGGGAGCAGCTCGTCAAGACTCGTGGTGATGCATTCACGCAATTGAAGAAGAGATACGCTGTTTGGCAGTCGTCTCAGGATCAGGCGCAGTTGGCAGAGTTGCTGAAAGAGGCAGCGCCCCAGTCAGAGTTTTGTGGCATGAAGCGTCAGTTCCTTCATCGCTGGGGTGTGCAGCTACCCGAGGAAATCTCGGAAGAGCTTCAAAGCATGAGCTGGATCTTGGAGGGCATGGAGAAGGCCCAAGCTGATATCTCGGAGGAGCAACAAGAAGCCACAGCAGCGAAGTACAAGGAATACGCGATATCTCTGGAGGACTACGACCTAGAAGAAGAGAGCGAGAAGCGCAAGTTTATCCTGCTGGACCAGACTCTGGAACGAGTCGAGGTGGAAAAGCTCCGTGTCATGGAGAAGATCTCATTTCAGATCGCGCCAGGAGATGCCGAGCGCGCTCCCTGGGTGATGATCCTCGGTGAGAACGGCTGTGGTAAATCAAGCTTGCTCCAGTCGATTGCCTTGACTTTGATTGGTGACCAGCTTCGATCAGAGCAACCGATCGAAGCGGCAAGCTATGTTCGCTGGGGAGAAGAGCGGGCCGTGGTTCGGCTGAGCATAGCCGGATTGAGCCATCCGCTCGAGTTGACGTTCGGCATGGACGGCAGCATGTCGGGATCTGCGACACGACCCAAGGTGCCGATTCTGGCCTACGGGTCGACGCGATTTCTACCTCGGACTGGTGTGACGGTGTCCCGCGGTACGCGCTACGCTCGCGTCGGAAACCTGTTCAACCCGCTCACCGCTCTCAGCGACGCGACCTCCTGGATGCTGTCTCTTGATGAAGAGCGTTTCCACAGCGTCGCCCGGACCTTACGAGAGATTCTTACCCTGCCTGACGAGACCGTCCTGGAGCCGAACCAAGAGGACGGGCGCATCGAGATTCCCTGGCTGGGTGCCCACTCTCTGAGCGAGCTGAGCGACGGGTATCAGAGTGTCGTCGCCATGTGTGTTGACATCATGAAGGTCATGCTCGAGCACTTTGGGGCGATGGAGGCCGCCAAGGGGATCGTTCTCGTGGACGAGCTCGGGGCCCATCTCCATCCGCGCTGGAGGATGCGGATCGTTGAGCGACTTCGCAGTGCGTTTCCCCACGTTCAGTTCATCGTTACGACCCATGATCCCTTATGCTTGCGCGGTCTGAAGGATGGTGAGGTCGTCGTGCTCAAGAAGAACTCTCGAGGCGAGGTGTACGTCCTGCCGGATCCGCCCTCGGTGGCCGGGATGCGAGTCGATCAGTTGCTGACCTCGGAGCACTTCGGCCTGTCCAGCACGGTCGACCCTGAGCTGGAGGAGTCCTTCGAGCGGTACTACAGCCTGCTCTCGAAGAAGAAGCTCACGCAAGAGCAGCGAGAAGAGCTCGACAGCCTCCGCGGCTTGTTGGAAAGGCACCGGGTTCTGGGCGCGACACGGCGCGAAAGAATCATGCTCCTGGCGATCGATCGCCACTTGGCGCGCGCTAGCCGAGCGGCCCGCTCGTCGGAAGGAAGAGCGCGGGAGCGAGCGATGCTTGACGATCGTCTGTTGGAGTTACTCGATCGGATCGAGTCGCTTCCTGAGCCAGGGGAGGCCAAGAAGTCCAAGAAAGGCAAGGGGGCCAAGAAGGGCAGGAAGGCAGGGGAGACGGAAGCATGATCCGGGTCAAGAGAGGGCGGGCTCCCCGAGTTCTCGTTGCCGAGGATAGCGCCGCAGCCCGAGAGCGGCGGAGGGCAGCGAATCACTACCAGGACCCTGCCAAGAGGTCGAAGGCCTTCCATTTCAAGGTCTACAAGCATGCCGATGTCAAGAGCGCTCTGAACAAACGTTTCCACTTCAAGTGTGCCTACTGCGAGAGTCGCTACGGTCCGATGGCTCCGGTGGATATCGAGCACTTCCGGCCCAAGTCCGCTGTTGTGGTTCGGGACAGCCGATTGATCAAGCCCGGCTACTACTGGTTGGCCTCAGAGTGGAGCAACCTGCTCCCTTCCTGTATCGATTGTAATCGAGCCCGAATCCATCCGCTGGCGGATGCCGACAACGAGCCCGCACTCACCGGCAAGGCCAACTTATTTCCCATCGAGGGGGACGATCGCGGCAGTGCGGAGATGAACCCTGGCGTTGAGAAAGGGGAGAGTCGCCTCCTCCTCGATCCGTGCCGCGACCACCCCGAAAGTCACTTAGTGTTCGTGCGAGACGGTGCGTTCATCCTGGTACAACCGGTCCGGAGGAACAGTGGCACGAGTCGCAAGGGGCGTACCTCGGTTCGCGTCTACGGCTTGAACCGGAGAGAGCTGGTCGAGGAACGTGCCGATCGACGCTTGCGTATCGTCAATCAGCTGGGCTCCGTGATGCAGGCCATAGCTTTGTTGAGGCCTGAGCCCGGCGCCGAGAGATTGCAACGAAATCTCGCGGCACGTCTGCGAGAGCTGGAGATGCTTGCTGGTGCCGATCAGGAGTATGCCGGCATGTCACGGCAATGGATCGACCGTGCTCTCGAGCAGCTCAATCCCGAGATCGAGCAGATCCTTGGAGATCGACTGGATGGCATGTCCGGCGACTCACCGGTGGAGAAGCTGCTTCAAGAGTATCCTGCCGCCGGCCAAGGGACAGATCTTCCGCCGGGCTTCGAGGATCTTTTCGGAGATTTGTGATCCGCTAGGTGTTCTCCGGGGCTCATCCGAGGTCAGCTCGGAACCTCCGCCAAACACGATCCTGCGGCGGGTAACTAAAGAAACCATCAAAACGAAGCTCGTAAGTGGTTGTTCGTTCACGTTTCGCGGGCATCATGGGCGCCTGCTAGCCGCTGGCCTGAGCATGGTCGTTCCGTTGCTTCCTTGTTGACACTGCGAAGGGGCGAATGATCGGGTGCAAGAAAAAGGTCTCGTGCGGCTGCCAACTCTGAGAGGAACGAGCTGTGCGCATCGTGAGAGACTTCCTTGTCGTTTTCTTGATTGCAGCGGCGCTGCCGAGTCTCGCTTTTGGCGTGGAGCTCAACAGCGAGCTGTCGTTGTCATCGGTGGTTGAGGTTCAAAAGTACTACCGCGCCCTTCACATCATGGCCATGCTTCTCGTCGGGTTCGGATTTCTTATGGTCTTCGTGAGAAGGTACGGGCGATCTGCGATAACGGCGACCTATCTCCTGGTCAGTGTGGCGATTCCTATCTACTTCCTCAAGGACAGTTTCGGGCTCTTGGATCCTGCCGGCTCGGATATCGATCGGCTGATTCTTGCGGAGTTCAGCGCAGCCAGCCTCTTGATTTGCGCCGGAGCTGTGTTGGGTCGAGTCAAGATGCATCAGTACCTGCTGCTGGGTCTCTTGTTCGTCCCTTTCTATGCGCTCAACGAGTGGCTTCTCCTTTCCGGAGGGTTGGGATGGATCAAAGTGGGCGCCTTTGTCGATACCGGGGGCTCGATCGTCATTCACGCGTTTGGTGCGTTGTTTGGGATGGGAGTGGCCATGGCTATGACGACGAAGGCGGAGTTCGGCACGCCCATTGAATCGGACGCGACCAGTGATCGTTTCTCGTTCCTCGGCAGCATGATGCTCTGGGTGTTCTGGCCTTCGTTCTGTGCAGCTTTGGTAGCTCCGCAGAAGGTTCCTGCGACGGTGATCAATGTCATCCTCGCTTTGAGCGCCTCGACCCTCGCCACCTATGTCTTATCTCTGGCGCTTCGGGGTAAGATCGACATTGCAGATATGGCCAACGCAGCGTTGGCCGGTGGTGTGGCCATCGGATCGACCTGCGAGATGGCGACGCCGGCCGTTGCTTTTTTGATTGGACTTGTTGCTGGTGCGTTTTCCACCTTCGGTTTTGCCGTCATTCAAGGGCGGCTTCAAGCCGCGATCAAAAAGGTCGATACCTGCGGTGTGCTTTACTTGCACGGGTTGCCGGGCTTGTTGGGTGGTCTCGCCGCCATGGTGGCTGTCGAGGGCATCAGTCGGGGAGCCCAGATCAAGGGCATCGTCATCACGGTTTTGCTGGCCCTGATCGCCGGGATCATCGCGGGAAGAGTGCTGCTGATCTTCGGGAGGCGGAAGAAACCCTACGCCGATGCTGAAGAGTTCGCCGTCGATTGATACGGGGGGATCTGCTCGTTGGAGGACCCGGGCGCGCGAAGGGACCCGTCGGCGTTAATTTTCGTGAAAATTTCGCCACAAACCGCGGAGATGGCCCTTGCGCGGCCGGGAAGAAGGCCAACCGCCATCCTTCTCGGTTTTGAAGGCCACATTTTGGTTCATTTATGCCAGATCTGCGAAAGCTGTTTGCGAGATGGCCGGCGGCCGCTTCGTATTCACCGTATATGGCCCACCGCAGGTTTGGATGCGACGCGCGACTCTTGTGTCGCAGGAGCGCACGGGGTCAGGCCAGCGATCTCTTGGCTAGCCATATGGGGCTTATAGGTAAGCCTCTGTGGCTGGCGATGAGAGACGCCATGAAGAAGGAGTGCAGAGGATGATCAGGAAGACGTGGCGCGGGAGTCTCTTCGCAGTACTGATGATCGCTTTGATGGCCACGACGCTGTTCGCCGCCGAGGTGC
>CAYSMT010000226.1:0-5394 GCA_964432135.1 uncultured Acidobacteriota bacterium | reverse complement strand
CGCTAGCACCTGCAATCGCAGCGGCGATGCGATTTTTTCCTAGCTTGCGATGCCTGTCGATCGCCTCAAGGACAACAATCGAGTTGTCCACTAACATGCCTACACCGAGGGCTAGCCCTCCAAGCGACATGATATTCAGAGAAACCCCCGCACTTGCCAACGGCAGGAAGGTGACCACGACGGAGACAGGAATCGTCAAGGCGATGATCAGAGTGGATAGGGGATCTCTGAGAAAGAAAAAGAGAACGATGATCGCCAAGATACCGCCGACAATCGCCGCCGATTTGACCTGTTCCACAGCCTCACTGATGTAGCGAGACTGATCGGAAAGAATCCGCAGTGAAAGCTCCTCCGGTAGCTCCTGCCGGACCAGATCAAGCTCTGAGCGAATTGCTGCTGCGACCGCGATGGTGTTGGCAGAGCCTTCCCGATGCAGGGCGATCTCGACAGTCTCCCGGCCTCGGTCCCGAGTGATCTCCTCGCGGTCTTTATGGCCGCGACGAACAAGGGCCACGTCCTCGACTCGAACCCGCCCCTGGGAGGTATCCCGAAGTACAGTACGCCGGATCTGCTCGAGATCCTCAAACTCGTGCAGGGTGCGCACAAGGTAGACGGCACCCCAGTCCTTGAGCGTGCCTCCGGGCTGATTGATGTTTTCTGCGCGCAGCGCCTGGACCAGATCCTCGAGCTTTAGACCGAGCGCGGCAAGGCGTTCCTTGTCGACCTCCACCTCGATTTCAGCATCGAGACCTCCACGCACCTTGGCCGAGGCCACGCCGGCCACCGCCTCAAGCCGTGGCTTGAGCTCACGATCAGCAATCTGGCGTAGGTCATCAAGCGGACGCGGTCCGCTGAAGGCCAAGCGGATGATCGGGTCGAGCGAGGGATCGTAGCGCAGCACCCGCGGAAGCTCTGCTTCTCTTGGCAGCTCAACCATGCCGAGCTTCTCGCGCACGTCGAGCACGACGAAGTCCATCTTCTCGCCCCACTCGAACTCGAGCGTTACTTCCGAGCGGGATCCGCGAGAGACTGAGCGCATGGCGCGCACGCCAGGGATCACGCCCACCGCTTCTTCAATCGGCTGGGTGACAAAGCGCTCCACCGAGACCGGCGCGGCGTCCGGATAGACCGTCTGCACCGTCAGAGTCGGATAGGCGATGTCGGGCAGCAGCTCTACGGGCAGCTTCTTGGCGGCAAGATAACCAAAGACAGCGACCGCAAGCATCGCGGTGAAAACCGCGACGGGCCGGCGGGTCGCCAAATCGGACAAACCCACCTTCACTCCTCCTCAACGGCGGAGGTGCTCCCCACTTCGGGAAGGAAGGTCTCCGTGGTGATGCGAGCATCGTCCGAAAGCGCGGCCGCTCCAGCCGTGACGACGCGATCACCCTCGGCTAAGGCCTCGGCTTGTGTCGATCCGACGGAAGCCAACAATTCCACGATCTCCACATCATCCCGCTCTTCGTAGCCGAGCTTCGCCTCGAGCTTGGCCACATGCTCGCCGTCCTCCTTAACGCGGAAGAGATACCAACGACGCCCCTCGGCAACGAGCGCCGAACGAGGAACGACGAACGCCCGAGGATGCTCGTCGATGACGATCTCCACGCGCACAAAGGCTCCAGGCCGAAGCCCTGGAGAGGGAGGCACCGCGACGACGACCTTCACGGTCGCGGTTGCCGGATCAACCTCATAACCGATGCGCTCGATTGCGCCCTCGACTTGCTGATCCGTCGCCTCTGCAAGAAGGCGCACATGTTGACCTGGGGATAGCAGCGCAGCATGGCGCTCGGGCACGCTGACGTCAGCATAGAGCGGGTTGAGATCCGCCAGGTCATAGACGACGCTTCCGTTGCTCACCGTCGCCCCCACATCCAGGTGCCGGACGAGAATCAGGCCAGCGAAGGGAGCGCGGATAGTCGTACGCTCAAGGGCCAGCGCGGCTAATCTCGCCTTCTTCCGGGCCTGCTCCGCGGCACGTTCCTTGGCCTCGAACTCCTCTTGACTGAACAAATGCTGCGCCAGAAGTCTCTCCGCGCGTTGGAGCTCACGTTCGAGCGTCTCCTGGTCAGTGTGCGCCGCCTCATAGGCAATCTGCTGCTCGACCTTTTCGAGTACGGCCAACGCCTGCCCCCTGTTGACCACATCCCCTTCTTCGACCAAGAGCTTCTCGATTACACCTACGGTACGCGCGATGACCTTCGCACGCTTGTCGGCTCGAAGAGTCGCGCTGGTCGAATAAACAGTTGACATCGCGCGCCGATCGACAGAGGAGACCTTGACCGCGATGGCAGGCTCTTCCGGCACAGCTTCCGGCTCGGGGCTGCTCTCCGAGCTCTCTTGCGCGCTGCCAGCGCTGCAACTCCAGAGCAAGGCAGGCAGGCACAGCAAGGCAAAGAGAAAGACCAGCCCATTGCCTCGTGTTCCGTACCGGCGGGCATGAACAATCACCTTCACTCCTCCATGTGCTGCCGGCATACGCGGCAGGCAAGCTGGTACTCTTTGCGACCGTTTTTGGTTGCATTTTCTGGTCTCTAGCGTGAAAAGCGCGGCGGGAGAGACTTCCGGTCCATCCTGGCAATAACGCTTGAGTTGACATCTTTGTCATGTGATAAGGGGGGCGGACAGAAGTCCTCTCCACGCAGTAGCTCCAGGCCCTCCGGAGATGCCTCGATAAGGACAATTTCCCCTGCAGGCACCTTGGTACGCACGGCGCTCTCCACACGCATCGTGAGGGCATCCTCTCCCGGCTCTTGCCAGAGATCGAGGCGATGTGATCCTGACACTAAACGAATGGTCGCACAGCGCATATCGACGGCCTCAATCGAGAGTACGGCGCTGGCCTGATCCGCAGCAAGAGCCGTATCTTCCGAAACACCAGCAGCATCGTCCAGAACGACAACTCTCACACCCCGTTCGCGTAAAGGCCACAACTCGTCAATAAAATCTGGCCGCAACAAGCGGGACAAGACCGAAGGCTGTGCCGCGGGCCAGCGCAACACGGCAACAGCGTCGAGGCGACGACGCCCGTCCAAGCGACGTAGATCCTGTGCCAGCTCGAAGCGCCCCAGTGGATTCTCCCGGTGGTCGAGCACAACGGCGAGTCGGTAGGGGGGCGGGGTCTCACTCCGAGGAGGGCAGCGCGCCACATAGTAGCGCGTCGGTCCTTTGAGCCAGGCACAGCGCGCACCGCGGGCGGCGAGCTGCTGCTCGAGCCAATGCAAGCGCAGCCGCCCGACAAGAAAGACGTGCCGGTGGGTCGACCAAGCCAACTCCTCCAACTCGCCAGTGGGGTCTGGGTAGGCCGCCCGATCGATGGACTGCCCGTGATCAATCGTGACGTTCTCGGTGCGTACGCCGAGCAACAAATCGGGACCATGGATCAGACGATCGACCGAGATGAGTTCGTCCCCGGCTTCATCGAGTACCCGGGCCAGAAAGGCCGCCAGCACCCGCGAATCGCGTGGCGCATCGACGCGCGAAGCAGCGAAGCGAAAGGTGACGAGCGAGGCCACAAGCACAAAGAGTGCTGCGACGCCCTGATGCGAGATCCATGCCCCCTCCCGGCGCGCAGCAGACCGCGCGAGCCGCCGATCAAGGAAGACCCGCGTGAGTGCCAGAGCAAGTGGAACGAACAGCGGCAGCACATAGAGCACGAGCTTCGATTTTGAGATGCTGAAGACGGCAAGCGGCAACATGATCCAGAGCAACAACAGTAGCGCCGCGGGGCGCTGTCGCAGGGTGCTCCAGCTCCGCCGGCGAAACCCCCGCCGTACGAGACCAGGCAAATACCAAGCCCAGGGTAGCGCGCCGACGCTCAGGGCCGGGAGGTAGAGACGGAAGACATGCCAAAACTCCGGATTGCGGGCATGCGCGGAAGCGAAGACCCTCCTGAACATTTCGTCGCGTAGGAAGAAACCCACGGATCCGGGTACGATCGCCGCAATCAGCGCGTACCAACCCAAACCCAACACGGCGAAGAGTACGATCCCGACCGGAGATAAAAGGCACCGGCGCGGAGCACCCTGTCCTGGTGCGACGATGACGACAAATCCGATCAGCGCTAGCAAAGGAAGCAGAGCCGGCGGACCCTTAGTAGCGAACCCTAGACCGAAGAAGGCCCAAGCGACAGCTATCCATGCGGCTGAATGCCGGACACCACCACCCCCCTCGCCTTCGGGTCGACCGGCACGCCAGCCCATCCAGAAGCAGCACAGCGCCGCTGTCTCGAAGAGGGCCAGCAGGGTGTCCGCGCTGAGCACGCCCGCCGCAGCCACTGGCACGAGCATCGTAGCGTAGATGATGCCGGCCCAACGGCCTTGCAAATCGTCCCACAGTCGCTCACCCAGCAGTGCAACACACAGCACCGTCAGAATAAAAACCGGAGCCAGGAAGAGCCGAGCGCCCCACGGACTCCACCCGACAAGACGCATCCCGGCGACGATACCCCAGTAGCTCAGCGGCGGCTTGGCAACATGCAACTCGTGATGCAAGGTCGGCACGAGGTAGTCATGCGAAACAAGCATCTCCCGCGCGCACTCCGCGTAGCGTGTCTCCGTCGGTTCCCAGAGCGCACGGCTACCGAGGAACGCGAAGGCGACGACGACGGCAATCATGCCGACGACCCACCACGGAACCCCTTTCTGCTCGCCCGCCATCGGCCTCCCGATCTCGCCCGTTCCTGTCCCACGGACGACGCTCGGCTCGCTAGATACGCGCCAACACGCCCCAAACTAGGCCAGGCGCAACCGATTCGGCATCAATGAGCCGTCATCTTAACCCGCATTGATCGTGAGCTCCTCGGCCAAAACGACCGCGAAACTTGTGCCATACGCCTCAACGCCAGATAATCGCTCGATGGAGGAGAATGAGATGACCAAGCGTCCCGACCCACATCCCCAAGAGGTGATGGATCTTCTCAAGAATAAGGGCCCTGAGACCCGCATCGCGGTCGTCGGTGCCAGCAACAATCCGCAAAAGTACGGCCATATCATCGTCGACAATCTCCACAAAAAAGGCTACACGATTCTGCCGATCAACCCGAAAGAGGAGGTGATCTGCGGGCTGCCTGTTTACCCCTCGCTGGAAGCAGCGGAGAAACCGATCCACCTTGTCAACGTCGTCACTCCCCCGGCGATCACGCTCAAGGTGCTCGAAGAGGTCGCCGCACTGGGGATCGACAGCGTCTGGCTTCAGGATGGCAGCTACGACGAGCGCGTGCTCGACTACGTTGCCAAGGCCCCCTTCAGGACCGTCTACGACGCCTGCACGATGGTCGTGTCGAACTACTGAAGGAGAGCCGCGGTGTCACGAGCTGAGTGCAATGCGGTCGTTCTTCAACGAGTGGAGATCGCGCCGGGACTGATCATCCTCCGCGTCGCGCCCGATGGCTGGGAG
>CAYSMT010000225.1:0-5396 GCA_964432135.1 uncultured Acidobacteriota bacterium | reverse complement strand
ATCCGTGAAGGTGGCCGCACCGTCGGCGCCGGCACGATCACCGAGATTATCGAGTGAGCTGCGGGTCGAAAGGGACGAGACGATGACCTCAGATAAGATCAGGATTCGGCTCAAGGCCTACGATCACAGGATCCTTGACCAGTCGACCACCGAGATCGTCGACACGGCGCGTCGTACCGGCGCGGCCGTTGCCGGCCCGATCCCGCTGCCGACCCTCCGGAGCGTGTATACGGGCAATCGTTCTCCTCACGTGGACAAGAAGTCCCGCGAGCAGTTCGAGATCCGGACCCACAAGCGCTTGCTTGACATCCTCGAGCCCACGCCGGAGACGGTGGATGCGCTGATGAAGCTTGATCTCCCGGCCGGAGTGGACGTCGAGATCAAGGCCTACGGTGCCTGAGGCGGAGACCAGCGAGATGGTGAACGGACTCATTGGCAAGAAGATCGGCATGACGCAGCTCTTCCTTGAGGATGGGCGGGCGGTACCGGTCACCGTGCTCCAGGTCGGGCCCTGTGTTGTCGTGCAGCGCAAGACCAACGAGCGCGATGGCTACGAAGCGGCCCAACTCGGCTTCGTTGAGCGCAAGCCGAAGCGCCACCCCAACAAGCCGACCCAGGGGCATTTCGCAAAGGCGAAGGTGCCGCCGACCCGTGTGCTGCGCGAGTTTCGCATCGCTGAGGGTTCGAACCCGACGCCCGGTGACACGATCACTTGCGAGATCTTCAGCCTCGGCGAGAAGGTGGACGTCGTCGGCAAGAACAAGGGCCGCGGCTTCCAGGGGGTGATCAAGCGTCACTCCTTTGGCGGCGGTAAGGCGACTCACGGTTCGATGTTCCATCGGGCGCCCGGATCCATCGGGCAATCTGCCTATCCTTCCCGGGTTTTTCCCGGGATGCGGATGCCGGGGCAGATGGGCAACCGGCGGATCACGACCAGGGGTCTCGAGGTGATGCAGGTGGACGCCGAGAAGAACCTGCTCATCGTCAAGGGCAGCGTTCCCGGAGCCCGCGGGAGCCTCGTCATGGTCCGGCGCGGTTACGCCCGCTAGACGGAGTCAGTCATGGCTGAGATGTCAATCATCAACATGAAGCGGGAAGCCATCGGCAGCGTCGAGTTGCCGGACGCGGCTTACGACTACCCGCTCAAGCGGCACCTGCTCTACGAAGCGGTGCGGCACTATCTCGCCGTCGGGCGGGCTGGGACCCACAAGGCCAAGAATCGGGTCGAGGTCAGCGGTGGTGGCAAGAAACCGTGGCGCCAGAAGGGGACCGGGCGTGCACGCTCGGGTTCGACGCGCTCGCCGATCTGGAAGGGGGGCGGGGTGGTCCACGGCCCGCGCCCGCGGGACTACTCCTACCGTTTCCCCCGCAAGGCACGTGCCCGCGCGCTGGCTTCGGCTCTCTCGGAGAAGCGGCGGGAAGAGAAGCTCCTGCTGGTGGATGCTTGGGCGATCGAAACACCGAAGACCAAGCAGCTCGCGCAGCTCGTGCGCACGCAGCTCGGGCTCGAAGGCAAAGTGTTGCTCGTTTTCGATGGCGAGAATGAGGCCCTTGAGCTGGCTGCTCGCAATCACCCGCAGATCGGCGCGATCCGCGCCCTGCAATTGCATTGCTACGACGTGCTGAACTTCGACACGGTCGTGATGAGCAAGGCCGCGGCTGAGCAGCTCGGGGAGGTACTCGACCGATGAGTCAGCTCAACGCTTGGGACATCATCCGCCAGCCGCGGCTCACCGAGAAGGCGACGCGCCTTCGCGAGGAAGCCGCGCGCTGGAAGAAGAGCGGCGACACCTTCGTTTTCCGGGTCGACACCCGCGCGAACAAGATTCAAATTCGCGCGGCGATCGAGGAGATCTTTGGTGTGAATGTGGCGCATGTGCGCACGGTGAGCGTGCGCGGCAAGAAGAGGCGCTACGGCCGCTTCGAGGGTTACCGGGCTTCCTGGAAGAAGGCCTATGTGACCCTCAAGCCCGGAAGCAAGACGATCGATTTTCTGGAAGGCTGAGCGCTCTCATTTCGAGAGACGCTGACGAGGCGATGTGATGCCAGTCAAAAGATTCAAGCCGACCTCCCCCGGCCGGCGCCAGATGGAGGTGCTGATCTCCCCCGAGATCACCACCGATCGGCCCTATAAGCCGCTGCTCGAGCCGAAGAAGAAGTCTGGCGGGAGGAGCAGTACGGGTCGTGTGAGCATGTGGCATCGGGGCGGCGGTCACAAGCAGCGTTATCGCGTGATCGACTTCAAGCGCAACAAGGACGGTGTTCCTGGTCGCGTGGCGACGATCGAATACGATCCGAACCGCTCGGCCAACATAGCCCTGATCCACTATGCCGACGGTGAGAAGCGCTACATTCTCGCTCCTGTTGGTTTGGAGCTCGGTCAGGAGATCCTCTCCTCAGAGAAGGCGGACATCATCGTTGGCAACTGTCTGCCTCTGCGCTGCATTCCCCTCGGCAGCACCTTGCACAACATCGAGCTGCGCCCGGGCAAGGGTGGCCAGATGGCGCGTTCGGCAGGGACCTCGGCCCAGTTGCTCGCAAAGGAGGGACGTTACGCCCACCTGCGCCTCCCGTCCGGTGAAGTTCGTCTCGTGCTCGTTGAGTGCCGGGCGACGATCGGTCAGGTCGGCAATGTCGAGCACGGCAATGTCAGCATCGGCAAGGCTGGGCGCAGCCGTTGGCTCGGCCGGCGGCCGGTCGTCCGTGGCGTGGCCATGAACCCCGTGGACCATCCCCACGGTGGAGGTGAGGGCAAGTCCTCTGGTGGCCGGCATCCGGTGACGCCATGGGGTGTCCCGACGAAGGGTCATAAGACCCGCAACAATCCGCAGACGGACAAGTTCATTGTCCGGCGTCGCGGCCAGAAGTAGCGGGAGGCTTCCGTGGCACGCTCAGTATGGAAGGGTCCCTTCGTGGACGACCACCTGATGAAAAAGGTGGAGGCGCTGAACGAGACGAACGACCGCAAGGTGATTCGCACCTGGTCGCGGCGCTCGACAATCACTCCCGACATGGTGGGGCACACGATTGCTGTCCACAATGGCCGGAAGTTCATCCCGATCTTTTTGACCGAGAACATGGTCGGTCACAAGCTCGGCGAGTTCGCTCCGACCCGCCAGTACCGCGGACACGGCGGTAAGCGGGACAAGCGGGCCAGGCGATAGGCCCGGGGAGACGAGAGATGGTTTCGCACGCGAAGCTGCGCTACCTCAAAGCCAGTCCCCAAAAGGTGCGTTTGGTCGTGGATCAGATCCGCGGTCGGGACGTCGGCGAGGCGCTGGCCATCCTTAAGACGAGCACGCGTCGTCCGTCCCGGGCGATCGAGAAGCTGCTCAACTCGGCGATTGCGAACAGCCAGAACCGAGAGGAGCGGGTGGATGTCGACGAGCTCTATATCTCCCGTGCCTGGGTCGACAAAGGACCCGTGGAGAAACGAGGGCGTGCGGGAACGATGGGACGCTTCTTTCCGGTGCTGCGGCGGCGCAGTCACGTCACGGTCGAACTGGACCTGCGCAAGTAGGCTCAGCTAGGCAGAGAACGAGGACGCGAGATGGGTCAGAAAGTTCATCCTTACGGTTTCCGGCTCGGCTATAACCGGACCTGGAAGAGCCGCTGGATCGAAAAGAAGCGCTATGGCGAGTTCCTCCACGAGGACCTGCAGCTACGAGAGACGCTCAAGAAGCGCCTTTTCCATGCGGGCATCAGCGGGATCGAGGTCGAGCGGGCCGGGGATAAGAAGCTCAAGGTCAGCCTCTACACGGCCCGTCCGGGAATCATCATCGGACGCAAGGGCACCGAGGTCGACAAGCTGCGCGAAGATCTGAAGAAGCGGACCGGCCGGGATGTCTTCATCAACATTCTCGAGGTCGAGAAGCCCGAACTCGATGCACAGCTCGTTGCCGAGGGCATCGCCGCTCAGCTCGAGCGTCGGATTGCCTTCCGCCGCGCGATGCGCAAAGCCGTTGAGTCGGCCCAGCGTTTTGGCGCCAAAGGAATCAAGGTGCGTTGCTCGGGCCGCCTCGGCGGGCATGAAATCGCACGAAGCGAGTGGTATCTCTCCGGCCAACTGCCGCTGCACACGCTGCGCGCGGACATCGACTACGGCTACGCGCGCGGAAACACGACCTATGGCGTGATCGGGGTCAAGTGCTGGATCTACAAGGGTGAGCAGACGGAGGTCGTTCTGCCGCGCGGCCGCCAGCGCTGAGCGCCCGGGAGTAGAGAGCAATGTTGCAGCCAAAGAGAGTCAAGTTCCGAAAGCAGCAGCGCGGCCGTATGAAGGGCAACGCGCAGCGTGGCAACACGGTGGCTTTCGGGGAGTTCGGCCTGAAGGCGCTCGGCCGTGGTTGGATGACGGCTCGCCAGATCGAGGCCGCACGAATCGCGATGACCCGTTCGGTCAAGCGTGGCGGCAAGATCTGGATCCGCGTCTTCCCGGACAAGCCCGTGACGAAGAAGCCGATCGAGACCCGACAGGGCAAGGGTAAGGGTGCTCCGGATCACTGGGTGGCGGTGGTTCGCCCCGGCATGGTGCTTTTCGAGATCGAAGGCGTCTCCGAGGAAATGGCCGCGCACGCGATGAAGCTCGCTGCCAGCAAGCTGGCGATTCCGATGCGTTTCGTAAAGCGTCGGCTGGTCTGAGCGAGGAGGTAGCGATGAAGGCGACCAAGCTGCGGGATCTGAGCGATAGCGAGCTCGAGAAGGAGCTGGACGCGCTCAAGCGTGCCCTGTTCAATCTCCGTTTGCACAAGGCGACCGGGGCACTCGAAAAGCCCCATAAGCTGGGCGAAGCTCGGCGCGACATCGCGCGGGTGGAGACGATCATCTCCGAGCGGCGGCGTGCCGCAAGTGAGGGAGAGGCCTGATGAGCGACGCAACGGCCAACAAGCGCCTGGGACAGAAGAAGGTCGGCACCGTGGTTGGAACTCCTGGCGCGAAGACGACCAAGGTGCGTGTCGAGCGCTCCATCCAGCATCCGGTGTACAAGCGTTTCGTGCGCCGGGGCAAGAACTACATCGTGCATGACGAGAACGAAGTCTGCGGCATTGGCGACAAGGTTGAAATCGTCGAGACGCGGCCGCTTTCGGCACGCAAGCGCTGGCGCCTGAAGAAGATTCTTAGCAAGGGCGTGAGGAGTTAGGAGCAAGCCATGATCCAGATGCAGACCATGCTCAAGGTCGCGGATAACTCCGGCGCCCGCAAGATCATGATGATCCGCATTCGCGGGGGTAACTCCGGGAAGTATGCGGGAGTCGGTGATGTGATCACTGCCTCGGTGAAGGAAGCCAGCCCGGACGGTACGGTGAAGAAGGGCAACGTCGTCCGTGCGGTCGTCGTGCGCACCAAGCACGCGCACCGCCGCCAGGACGGATCGAGCATCAGCTTTGATGACAACG
>CAYSMT010000224.1:0-5423 GCA_964432135.1 uncultured Acidobacteriota bacterium | reverse complement strand
CGAGTTCGGTGAGAAAGGCCTCAACGAGAGGATGTCCCGAAGCGAAGAAATCGAGCATCTCGTTCGCCACGGCCGTCTCTCGGTCAAAAGTACCCACGAAGCCAAAACCTTCCGGCAGACCCGGCAGGGTTTCGACAAGGGCATCGTGCCCGAGCTCGAAGGACCAACTGCGCCGTCCCGGCTGACTCTCGATCTTGAGCGCCAAGCATTCCGCAGATCCACGAACGACATCCTCAGTGAGTTCCTCGAGATCCTGGGGTATGCGAGACAGGATTCCAGGAGCCATCTCGGGGCGATAAGGGTCTCGATGGAGTGCGTGATAGGCGGCGTCCTGCACACGCGCATGTGCGGCACGGGCGGAGGCGACGACGTCTTTGAAGATGCCTGCCGGGATCGAGCCCTCCTCTCGCAGAATGATCTCACTGACCGCCTCCTCGACGTGCCCGAGCTCACGTTGCATCCCCCCGAGGGGTTCATTCATCAACCCGATATCCTCATAGAGCTTGACAACAGCCGCACCAATACCGACCGCATACCGAAAGTAGACAATCTCCACCGGCGAAACGCGACCGATGCGGTCGAGACGGCCGATGCGCTGCTCGACAGTGGTCGGGCTCCAGGGAAGATCGAAGATCACGAGCCGGTGGCAGAACTCGAAGTTGCGTCCCTCGCCGCCGCACTCCGTGGAGATCAGAATCGAAGGCCCGCTGGACATGCGGAATTGGGCGACCTCGATGTCCCGCCGGCCTGCCGAAAGCTCCTCATGAAATACCCCACTCCGAAGCTGGGCTCGCTGGCTTAGCTCGCGGCGGACCAGCTCAAGGGTCTCCCGGCACGAGACAAAGACGAGCGACTTCTCACCGGCCTCCCGCCACACAGGCGCCTCCGCGGCGAGCCAGGCCAGGCGTGGATCCTCCGCATCCGAGCGGCGAGCCAGGCGGCGCAGTTCCTCCTCACCATCCCCGAACGCCGCGATGAGCGCAGCACCGGAGGAGAAGGCGCGGGCGATCAGTCGCTTCTTCTTATCGGCCCGAGCGCGGTTGTCGGCCGGAAGGCCACGCAGTGCCGACTCCAAGTCTGAGAACGCCGCCAGGGCGGCCTGTGTGAGATTGACGGCGTGGGGCGTGCGGGGAGGAAGTCCCCCCAGGTCGGCGCGACGCGTCACGCTCGTGCAAGCCGGCAGCTTCTCGCCGCGATCAAGGCAGGAAACAAGGGCTTCATCCTGGCGGAAAAAATCGGGGTACAGCAACTCGACGAGGCGGAGGAACCCATGAGCATCCTCTTCGAGGGGCGTTGCCGTGAGCAGCAGCAGGTGCTGGCCCTGTGCGGCGAGCGGAGCCACAGCACGGTAGGCGGGTGAACCGGGATGACCGGGCGGTCGACGCAGGTGATGCGCCTCGTCGACGATGACCAAGTCGATGCCCGCCGCGACGGCCTGCTCGGAAAGACGCGGCTGCTCGATGAGCATCTCGAGGCTCACAACGACAAAACGATGGACATCAAAGGGGTTAAAGGAAGTGCCGTAGACTTTTGCGACATCGAGCAGGCGATTGTCGTCAAGTAACACAAAGACTTGGTGAAACTTGCGCCACAGTTCTCCAAGCCACTGTACGGTCAACGTCTCGGGAGCGATGACGAGCACCCGATTCACGCGCCGCGAGCGAACAAGATGGTTGAGGATCAGGCAGGCCTCCACCGTCTTTCCCAGACCAACCTCGTCGGCGAGCAGCCAGCGCACGGGGTCGCTTCGACTCGCTCGTTCTGCAACGTAAAGTTGGTGAGGAAAGATGCGGATCCGCCCGCCGAGGAAAGAGCCAAGGCCGTCGGCTTCACGTTGCGTAGCCAGCCGAAGCGCGTCGAGGCGGTTTGCGAAGTCCTCGAGGTGATCGACCTTGCCCTCCGCGAGATGATCGATGAGCGAAGCCCCCTCGACGAGGGGCCAGAGCAATTCTTCAGAGAGCTCCTGACCGTCGGTGAGCCGGCATCGCCCCTCATCAAGCAACGCCGCGATCGTCAACACTTTTCCGCTGTCTTGGTGACGTACCCGCATGCCCTGACGGAAGGCGAGACGTCGGAGCACCCCCGAGTCCGAGGCGATCTGAAGCACTTGCCCGCTCTCGGGAAACTGGACAACAACCGAACGCCGCTCCACACCAACGATGCGACCGGGGCCGAGCTCCGGATTGAATCTGTGGGTGACACGCTCGCCCACTTCGTAGCCCACCGCGCCCTCCTCCTGTTCTCCGTCGGCGCGCCACATCCGGCCCGCATCTCCCGCAATAAAAGCGCGTCTTGCCGCCATTGCGCAAGCCGTGGGTCAAATTGCTGCGACCGAGCGCGCTTTGCCTCCCCACGCGCGAAAGGGACACCCCCCGACTCTCGGACGCCGTGCGCTTAACCGTAAGTCTCGCCTGATTATTCCGCGGCCGCGTGCCACAATGACCGCCCGCCAAACGGAGCCTCCGCACATCCCGGCCGGCCATCAGGGCACCCAGGCCTTCATGCTCAACGACATCCACGATCCGCCGGCCCCGGTCGAGCGGAGGAGGGAGAAGAAGTGGACAAATCCTTTGACTACGACACGCTGCGCGCGGAGATCTCCTGGGACCTCGCTCGACGAGAACTCGGCTGCTCCGAAAACGAGCCCATCAACCTCGCCACGCTGTGCATCGACCGCCATGTCGCGGCAGGGTGTGGGGAGAAGACGGCCCTGATTCATGAAAACCATGCTGGGGAGGTGCGCAAGTTCAGCTTTCGCGACATCCAGGAGCTCTCAGGCGGCTGGGCCGCCTTCCTGAGCGAACAGGGTCTCGAGCAGCTCGATCGAGTCTGCCTCTTCCTCGACCGCAATCCCGAACTCTATATCGCCTTCATCGGCATCGTCCGCCTCGGTGCCGTCGTCCAGCCGCTCTTCTCCGCCTTCGGAGAGGAGGCGCTCTTCCAACGCATCGACGACAGTCAGGCTCGCGCCGTGATCACGCAGCGCAAGCACCTGAGCAAGGTGCGCAAGATGCGCGATCGTGTCCCCTCGCTCGAGACGGTCATCGTGATCGACCATGATCCGGGGCAGCGGCCGCTGCGCGAAGGCGAGATCGCCTTCGACATGCTCGCGGCGAGAAATGGCGACTTCACTCCCGCCCGTACCTTCGCCGAAAGCCCAAGCGTGCTGCACTACACCTCCGGCACGACGGGCAAGCCCAAAGGCGCGCTACACGTCCATTCGAGTATCTTTGCCCAGTATCTAACCTCGAAGCTCGTGCTCGACCTGCGACCTGACGACGTCTACTGGTGCACTGCCGATCCGGGATGGGTCACCGGGACGAGCTACGGCATCATCGGCCCTTGGGCTCTCGGTGTAACCCAAGTTGTGCTTGATGCAGGATTTTCGAGCAAGCGCTGGTATCAGACCATTCCGCGTCACCAGGTTAGTGTCTGGTACACCGCACCTACGGCGATCCGCATGCTGATGAAAGACGGTACCGAGCTTGTTAAAGAGTACGATCTCTCAGCGCTGCGCCATATGTGCAGCGTCGGCGAACCTCTCAACGCTGAGGGAGTGCTCTGGGGCAGAGAAGCCTTCGGATTGGACTTTCACGACACTTTCTGGCAGACCGAGACGGGCGCGATGGTGATCACCAATCTGCCCGGAATGCCCGTCAAACCCGGTAGCATGGGCCGCCCCTTCCCCACCATCGAGGCGGCCGTGATCGATGGCAAGACAGGCGAGCGGCTCCAAAAACCACATAGCGTCGGCATGATCGCAATTCGTCCCCCTTGGCCTAGCATGATGCGCACCTACTGGAACAACACACCAACCTACTACAGCAAGTTCCTCGGTGGCTGGTACGTCTGCGGGGACCAGGCCAGCATCGACGAGGACGGTTACTTCTGGTTCTGCGGCCGCGACGACGACGTCATCAACACCGGTGGCCATCTCGTTGGCCCCTTCGAAATCGAGAGCGCGCTGCTCGAGCACGAGGCCGTCGCCGAATCCGCCGCCATTGGCAAGCCGGACCCGGTGAACATGGAGGTCGTCAAGGCCTTCGTCGCCCTCAAACCCGGCTTCGAAGCCAGCGACGATCTCGAGCTTTCCGTAATGAACTTCATCCGTAAGAAGCTGTCCCCGCTGGCGATGCCCCAGGAGATCGCCTTCGTCGACAAACTGCCGAAGACCCGCAGCGGAAAGATCATGCGTCGCTTGCTCAAGGCCCAGGAGACCGGTGAGGACATCGGCGACACGAGCACCCTCGAAGACGATTGATCCGCCGTAATGGACGAGAGAGTAGAATGTGACACGCACACCATTAGATGAGGAGCTACAGCCATGAAGGACACGATCCTCGATTACATTAAAGACGAATACCTCGACGAAGACGACCTCGAAGACATGGAGCTCGACGAGAACACACCGCTGATCTCCAGCGGTATCGTGGATAGCTTCTCGATGGTCAGCCTCAAGCGTTTTCTCGAGAAGAAGTACGCCGTCTCGATCCCCGACGCCGACGCCTCCCCAGAAGCTTTCGATTCGGTAAACAAAATCATCGCGCTGGTGAACAGATTCAAGGACGCGTAATACCATGGCCTATCCGAACGCAGTCAGGCGAGCATACCAGACCGAACTCGACGGCATTCGCAAGAAAGGGCTCTTCAAAGAGGAGCGCTTCATCCACTCGCCCCAGTCCTCTGGAATCGAGGTGGAGTACCCCGCCGGCGCCGCTTTACGCGAAGTCATCAACTTGTGCGCCAATAACTATCTCGGCTTGTCGAGCCACCCAGAGGTTGTCGCCGCGGCCCACGCAGGACTCGATGCCCGCGGCTATGGCATGTCTAGCGTGCGCTTCATCTGTGGCACCCAAGACATTCACCGCGAGCTAGAAGAGAAGATGAGCGCCTTCCTCGCCACCGAGGATACGATCCTCTTCCCGAGCTGCATGGATGCCAACGGCGGCGTGTTCGAGGCGATCCTCGGACCTGAGGACGTCATGATCTCCGATCGCCTCGTGCACGCGAGCATCGTCGACGGGATCCGACTATGCAAGGCTGAGCACGACACCTACAAGCACGCCAACATGGCCCACCTCGAGCGCAAGCTCGTCGAGCACCAGGACAAGCGCGTCCGAGTGATCATCACGGATGGCGTATTCAGCATGGACGGCGACCTCGCCCCCTTGGATGAGATCGTCGCGCTGGCTGAAAAGCATGACGCGCTGGTCTTCGTCGACGACTCACATGCCACGGGTTTCATTGGCAAGACCGGCCGCGGAACTCACGAACACTGCGGCGTTCTTGGCAAGATCGACATCATCACGACGACCTTCGGCAAGGGCCTTGGGGGAGCAAGCGGCGGCTGCGTGTCAGGCCGCAAGGAAATTGTCGCCCTGTGCCGGCAGAAAGCGCGTCCCTACCTATTCAGCAACTCGGTC
>CAYSMT010000223.1:0-5426 GCA_964432135.1 uncultured Acidobacteriota bacterium | reverse complement strand
CGGTCGTCGGCTCGTTTCTCAACGTCGTGATCTATCGCGTTCCTCTCGGTCGCAGCGTCGTAAGGCCACGTTCGCATTGCCCCGCTTGCGGAGCGCTGATCGCCTGGTGGCACAACCTGCCTATTGTCTCCTGGTTTCTGCTTCGGGGTCGTTGTGCCGCCTGCAGGACGCCTTTCTCCTTCCGTTATCCTGCTGTCGAAGCGCTCAACGCCGCATTGTGGCTGCTGGTTTTCCTGCGCCACGGGCTGAGCCTTCAGGCTTTGCTTCTGCTGCCCTTTGTCTCTGCGATGCTCGTGCTGTTTTTCACGGATTTCGACCACCAGCTGCTGCCCAATCGCATCACCTATCCGCTCGCGCTCGTCGGTCTATTGTCCGCACCCTGGAACCCGTTGCTCGATCTCGCACCAGCTGCTTTCTCGCCTGGAACTCCCGTTGGCAGAGTCATCGCCTCCGTTGCGGGTGCCGTCCTGGGTTATGGCATCTTCTTCGCCCTGGCGGTGACTTGGCAGATGCTTTTCGCCCGGGAAGCCATGGGAGGAGGAGACCTCAAAATGATGCTCGGTGTTGGGGCTTTTCTCGGCATGGGCGGGGTCGTCTTTACGATCTTCCTCGCCTCGGTCGTCGGTACTTTGCTGAGCTTGCCCTACCTTCTTGCCGGCAAGTGGGGCATGACAAGAGAGCTGCCCTTCGGTTGTTTTTTGGCGCCCTCGGCTCTTGCAGGTGCGTTCTACGGCGATGCCCTGCTCCGCTGGTATCTCAGCTTGATCGTGCTGCCCTGAGCCGCAATCCGGGATAGGATGGGACCATGACGCGCCTTCTCTCAAACGCGAGAACAGGCCTTGCGCTCTGCTGCCTGCTTGGCCCCGGTGCCGCACTCGCCGCAGGGGTCGTGCAACACAAAATCACGGTGTCCATCGATGAGGAGGGGGGGCTGCGAGCCGAAGATCGAGTTGTCCTGGAACCCGGCACCGCGCGCTCCTCATTGCATCTCGGCCCACGCTTCCGCTTCACGCCGCGGTCGAAGGAGAACGCCGTCTTGCATTGGACCGGCTCCCTGCCTCGAGATGGGGTCTTCCTGCGTGGGAGCGGCGGCTGGTATCCACGGGGCGAGGAAAAGTTGAGCCGGATCTCGATTCGTGCGGGGAGCCTCCCCAAAGGTTGGAGTCTCGTCGCCCCGGTCGCGGATCGGTTGATGGCTCCTGCGCCATTGATCGCCGCCCCCTTCGAAAAAATATCCATAGCACGGCATGGTCGCCGGCTGACGATCTACGCTGAACGTTCACGCGCTCCCCGCGACCTGCGTCGCCTGCTCGGCGCCATCGACCTGGAGCTCGATCGTCTTGTTGGAAAGATCGGGCCCTTTCCTTTCGCATCTCTTACACTCGTCGAGCATTCAAATGCCCGAGGTGTCGTGGCGCCCGGTCTGATCGGCCTCACTTCAACGCAGCTCGAAGCCCTCTTCGTTGATTCGCGCAGCCTGACTGAGCTTCTCATATCCCAGTGGTGGGGGCAGGGGGTCTGTGCTCGAGCAAGAGGCGATACGGAGCTGCTGCGCGGGATCGCGCTCTACCTCGCGGATGATCATCTGGGCGTTGGTGCCAGCGCGGAGCGCGTGGCCCGCGAAAGCGAGCGCGTGGCCTACGATCGTGCGGAGGCCGCACGTCCTGGATCGCACAGGCAGGTTGACGGAGCGGAGTGCTTTGCTCTCACCCTGCGGCGTTGGGCGCAGGAGGTCTCTCCCGCGCGGGTACAACAAGCCCTTCGCGAGCTTTACGCATCGCGAGGGGATGGTCTCGTCTCGCGCCAGATCATCGACCGCTCCTTTGCCCGCGCCCTCGGGCGGGCGCGCTACGACAAGCTACGCGCGCGGGGAGCACCGGCGCCGATGGCGCTCGAGAGGGTGCCCGCGAATTTGGCGCGCGTGTTCGACTGGCGTCCGGACCTCGTTGTCATCTGTTCAGGGAGAGGTCCTCGCTTCGCCCGGGCTGCACGGCGGCTTGCGGGGGTGATCTCTCGAGGAGCGCGCATCGTCAATGCCGCCGAGCTCAGCGCCGAGCAACTCAACTCCACGGCCCATGTCGTGATCCTCGGCCGTGTCGATTCCGACGTGATCGCCCGGACGGGGCTCGTGCTGCCTCATGACCTGCGCCTGGGCGACGAACTGATCGAGGTCGCGGGCCACCGGCGTCACGGACGTTCGGCCGGTGTTGCCATCGCCATCGAGCATGGGAACCCCGGAGAGGGTGGCCTCGTCCTCATCGATGCCTTATCCCCTGCCGCACTCTCCGCCGTGTGGGAGGCCATCGACCCGCAGCGCTCTTACAGGTGGTTGTTGCTCGACAGTGCTGCGGAGCCGGAGTACGGTCATGCGCCGCCGCTCCCTGAGTTGTCGAGGGGGGCTCGACTCCGGGTGGCGAGGAGGAAGCGGACGGCATGAAAGAAAACGACGAAAGCACTCAGGATCCCCAGCAGGTGTTTCGCTCAGTCGCCCAGGCGGGGCGCGAGGCTATTCGCGCGCTCTGGTTGCGCCGCGGGAAGGGGGACGAGCTCAAGCCTGCGGAGCGTCGCTTGCTCGCCTTGCTCGAAGCGCACTCCGAACACAAAGACTTCTGGGAGGGCAGCAAGGAGGCCAGCGAAGAGCACAATCCCTTCCTGCATGTCAGTCTGCACGAGTTGCTCGAGCAGCAGCTCGACAGCGGCGAGCCTGCCGCGGTAGGGGAGGCCCTCGCGCGTCTCGAGGCCCGGGGCGTTGATGCCCACGAGGCGAAGCACGAGATCATTCGCGCGCTCGTCTTCGAGCTTGCTCAGATGATGAACGCAGAGCGTCAGTTCGATCGCGAGGCCTACCTGAAGGCGCTCGATGCGCTCGGGCGTTGAGCCGTCTGCAGATGGCAGAGGTCGTCGTCTATGTCAAGTCTTGGTGCCCGTTCTGCCATCGGGCGCTGACGCTTTTCGATGAGAAGGGTGTCACTGTCGATGTGATCGATGTCGAGCAGGAAAGCGGGCGCTGGCGCGAGATGCTCCAGCGTTCGCAGGGGCGCAGCACGGTCCCGCAAATCTTCATCAATGGGCAGCACGTTGGTGGCAGCGACGAGCTCTACGCTCTCGAGGGGCTAGGTCGGCTCGATCCGTTATTGGCTTTTCCCGTGCGACAACTACGGCAGGACCTTCAGGGCGCTGATGAGTAGTTCACACAGGTTGAAAGTGGCGTGCATCGTGAAGGCGGCGAGCAGGCACTTCTTCCGCTCGTAGGTCCAGGCGGCGGCCAATCCGACGAGAAAGAGCGGGGGTGAGGACCAGGGCATCGCGTGCATGAGGGTGAAAAGGGCCGTGGAGAGCCCCGCCGCAAGTGGGAAGCTCATGCGTTGCCGCAAGCCGGCGAAGAAAAAGCTGCGAAAGAAGAGCTCTTCGCACAGCGGCGCGACGATCAGCGCCATCAGCACGAGGGATAGCCGCGCGCCGCCAAGCTGCTCGACCTGCGTGTTCTGCTCTGCGACAAGCTGAAGGAAGCCCGCCGGGAAGCCCCAGCGGAGACCTATCAGGTAGAGCATCGTGGCCGCGCTTGCGGTCACGCCAAGGCTGGCCGCGCGGATCAGCTCTCTGCGGTCGCTGGCTCGCCAACCGATCCAGAGCCACGGGCCGCCGAGCACAAAGACACTGGTGATGGGAACGGTTGCGAGAGCCAACTGCGAAGCGAGGAGCTTCGCCGTACGCACGCCCAAGCTGTTCGCGTCAAAGGTGAGCACTTGAGCGGCGGACTCCACCATCAGGGTCAGAAAGACCAGCAGCAAGAAGGCGATGACCACGCCCATCAGGGCGCCCAATGCGCCCCAGGGCGCCTCTTGCTCCGGATGGATCGACTCGTCCAAGGCGACTAGGCCGTGCCAACGAGAGCAGCGATGTCATCGGCGGCTGTTGGGACCCCTGTCGTCAGGTTTTCGTGGCCGGTCTGAGTGATGAGGATGTTGTCCTCGATACGCACGGCCTGGCCGCGTAGCTCCATCGGAGCCGTCTCGTGCCAGGGTTGGACGTAGATTCCCGGCTCGATGGTATAGATCATTCCTGGACACAACGGGCGGCTCGCGTCGTCCTGCCGGTAGAGACCGACATCGTGAACATCCATGCCCAGCCAGTGGGAGGTTCGGTGCATGTAGTACTTCTTGTACGCCTCTGTCTCCATGACTTCGTCGAGGCTACCCTCGAGCAGCCCGAGCGCGAGCATGCCCTCCGAGAGCATGCGCAGCGACATCTCGTGAATACTGTCGATGGTCGCTCCGGGTTTCGAGGCCGCTATCCCCGCCTGGAGCACGCCGTGAACGACCTCGTAGAGGTCTCGCTGCGCCGGCGTGAAGGTGCCGGAGACGGGATAAGTGCGCGTGATGTCGCCGTTGTATCCACCGTACTCGGCTCCTGCGTCCACCAGTAGCAAGTCCTGCTCTCCCACGCGCCGGTTGTTTTCGATGTAGTGCAGGATGCAGCCGTTCTCGCCAGCGCCGACGATCGACGCGTAGCCCGGGCCGACCGCACCGGCCTCGCGGAAGCGATGCTCGATGGCGGCCTGGACCTGATACTCCATCACTCCCGGATGACAGGCCGCGAGACCTGCCCGATGACCGGCTGCCGAGATTTCTGCGGCCTGGGTCATCAACGCGATCTCTTCCGGCGATTTGACCAAGCGCATCTCGTGCAGCAGCGTGGCCGGGCGGATGAGTCGATCCGGCGCGATGGGTCCGAAACGCTCTTTGCTTCTGAGCCCGTCAAGGGCGGACTTGATCTTCGCGTCGAGCAAGGTGTCGCGCCAGGGCTCGAAGTAGAGAGTTTGCGTTCCGTCGAGCAGCTCGCGGAGGTGCTCGTCGAGCTTGGCGATCTCGAAAGTTGCGTCGGCTCCGAAGGCCTCCTTGGCGCCTTCAGGGCCGAAGCGTCGTCCGGTCCACACCTCAGCCTCGGGGTCTCGCGGCCGGACGAAGAGGGTGAAGGGTGCTTGCGCGCCTGGGCGCAGCACGGCGACAGCCTCTTCTTCCGGAAAGCCCGTGAGGTAGAAGAAATCGCTGTTCGGCCGGAAACGGTACTCGGTGTCATTCGAGTAAACCGGTGCCGTGCCCGAGCTGAGAATCATCACGCCGCCTTCGATCTTCTCGAGGACACGCGCACGCCGTGAGGCATGTTCTTCGCGCGAGACGCCCGGGAGCGAGACTGAGTCGACCATGTCGTTTACCTACCTTCCCTTGCTGGCCCAGATCATTCACGAACGCTTGCGGCTGCGACGGTGCCGTGGACTTGGGTCATGAGCGATGTGCATTAAAGTGAGTGGGTATTGTACTGCGCGGATCGACGGGTGGTCATGCCCTGATCTTCGTTCCCTCACAACGGTTCCACCGTAGAGCGAAGAATGTTAACTCCTCGTTGCGAAGTGTCTGACCGTGCGT
>CAYSMT010000222.1:0-5438 GCA_964432135.1 uncultured Acidobacteriota bacterium | reverse complement strand
GATGTTGTTCAATAGATGCGGATCATCGGGGCGCAGGGCGAGGACCTTCTCCCAGCGGAAGAGCGCTTCTTTCCAAAGCCCGCGCTGCGCCATCTCGGCAGCGAACTTCAAGTCGGCCTTCAGCGCGCGGCGACTGACGGGGCGCCGGGGTCGATCTGCGCTCGCCTGAGGGAGCGTCAAGATGAGCGAGCCGGCACATACACACAGCGCCCGAAGAGCGCGACAGATCGATCGGGACATCGCCAGCTTCTCCTCAACGCAGTATACCCGACAGCATGAGTAAAGCGTAAAAGCGCGTGGTGCGCTCGCCGATCAACGCATTCTATGAACCGACTGCGGTGAACGTACAGTAACTTACAAGTATCCTCGCTCCGGACAGGGGGGTGACCTGAGCTCACCTTTCAACGTATTCTGTGGCATCTTGGAGGCCAATTACCATGGTGATGCGGCGCAGTCTTCCGGCGCTCTTCCTGCACTCGGTGCATGATTTTCCCCGTGACGATCTGTTCTTAGTCCGTCAGAAGGGTGGCAAGTGGGACCCGGTCTCCTCACGGACCGCCCTGGAGGTCGTCCGGGAGATCGCTGCGGGCCTGCTCGCCGATGGCATCGAACCTGGTCAACGTGTGGGTATCCTCTCAGAGAACCGCTACGAGTGGGTGCTCACCGATGTCGCAACACACTTCTGTCGTTGTGCGGACGTTCCGGTTTATCCCTCGCTCCCCGCGAATCAGGCGCGTTTCATTCTGCACGACGCAGGGGCGCGCTTCGTCGTTGTCTCCACCGCGACGCAAGCGGCGAAGGTGGCCTCCGTGCGCGCCGAGCTTCCTCAGCTTGAGAAGGTCTACTGCATGGATGGTGCGGCAAGTGGCGCCGAGGACTTCGCCGAGCTACGCGCCCGCGGGCGCGCCTATCTCGAGGCTCACCCGGGCGCGCTCGAGGACAACCTCGTCTCGGTCGAACCCGACGAGCTCGCCACCCTGATCTACACCTCGGGAACGACCGGGATGCCCAAAGGGGTCATGCTGACCCATGCCAACTTCTGCTCAAACGTTGCGGAGGCGGGAGAGGCCTTCAATTTTGAGCCGGGCGAGATAGCCATCTCCTTCCTTCCCCTCTCGCATGTGCTTGAGCGCATGGTCACCTATTTGTTCCTGGATCGTGGTCTCGGCATTGCTCATGTGCGGCGAATCGAGCGCGTCGCCGATGCCTTGCAGGAGGTGCGTCCTCACGTTTTCGTGACCGTGCCGCGTCTGCTTGAGCGGGCCTTCGCCGCCGTGAACAACCAGGTCGACTCCCGCAGCGGGTTGGGGGGGGTTTTCGCGCGCAACGCGCTCAAGTGGGGCCTTAAAGGGGCGGACAAGAGGCTCATGGGCAAGAAGCCGAGGGGCCCCGGTTTCCGCCTGGCGGATAAGGCGATCTTCTCGAAGATTCGCGAGAAGATGGGGGGTCGTTTGAGGTTCGTGATTGCTGGCGGGGCCGCACTCCCGGAGGTGCCGGCGCGTTTCTTTTGGGCCGCAGGTATAGGCGTCTACGAAGGTTATGGTTTGACGGAGACCTCTCCAGTCATCGCTGTCAATCAACCTGGACGGGTCAAGGTCGGCACGGTTGGGCCGGTGATCAACGGCGTCGAACTGCGCCTAGCCGAGGATGGCGAGATCATCACGCGCGGTCCGAATGTCATGCGCGGTTATTGGGGTCGCCGGGAAGACACGGAAGAGGTCTTGCACGGTGAGTGGTTCTATACTGGAGACCTCGGCAAGCTCGACGACGAGGGTTTTCTGTCCATTACGGGCCGCAAGAAGGAGATCATCGTCCTCTCCACAGGCAAAAACATCGGTCCGCGTACCATTGAGGCCGAGATCGAGAAAAGCCGCTTCATGAATTGCGTTGTGGCCGTTGGTGACGACAAACCTTCGATCGGCCTCTTGATTTTGCCGAACTACGAGCGCCTTGCGGAGTGGGCTCGTGGAAAGAATCTCGAGTTCACGAAGCCCGAGGATTTGCTGGATCTTCCCGAGACCCGCCAGCTCTTCGAGGCTGAGATCAACTTGCATCAGACGCGGCTCGCTGCCTACGAGAAGGTCAAGAAGTTCGCGTTCCTCGAGGAGGAGCTATCCGAAGACAACGGCTTGTTGACACCGACCCAAAAGGTACGCCGGCGCGAGGTGAACCGTGTCTACAAGGACGCCATCGACGCGATGTACCAGCGCTGATGCGCTGCGTCCTTGTCTTCTTGATGCTGCTTTCTGGAGCCTGCCTCGCAGCGCAGGAGGTCACGTCTGCCGATCATGCCAAAGCCGATGAGCTGCTGCGGCGGGTGGCTTCTGGCGGGCCTCCGCTCACCGATGCCGAGGTCGATATCGTCCTTGCCGCGTCCCATACCGACGAGGTCGACGTCGATCTCGTGATGCTCGCGGCGGTCGTCGTGGGGAGGCATGACGAGCCCATTTCCGGGCTCCAAAAAAAGGACTTCACGCTCCGCGAGGACGGCCACCTGCGGACCATCGCTTGGTTCAGCGAGGACCACGGACGGGAGTTCCGGTTGATGTTGATGCTCGATGTGTCGGGCTCAATGGCCGAGGGTATGCGCACCGCGGAGATTCGCGCAGCGCTGCTTCCGCTGATGCGCGAGATTCGCCGCAAGGACTTCCTCCGCTTGTACACCTTCGCCGCGGGAGAAGTGACCGCCGCTTCGGATTGGAACAACCGTGCTTTCTCGACTCTCGACCAAGCACTGCGGCTGCCGCGGCGCGGCCGCACCGCGTTGGTTGATGCGCTCGTTGTTGCCGCGGACTTTCTCTCTCGCGCCCCGCGCGAGCGCCAGGCCATCGTGCTGGTCAGCGACGGGATGGACAATGCGAGCGAGATGACTCCCGAGCAGGTCATTAACGCGGCGCGAAGCGTCGAGGTGCCGATCTACGTCTTTGCGCTTGGCGGGCCGAGCCGGGAGATTCAAGAGCGGCGGGGTCAGTCGCCCCTGGAGGTTTTGCACCGCATCGCCGAGCAGACCGGTGGTCGCTTCTTTCTCGTCGGAGGCGAGGATGAGGCGGAAAGGGCGCGCCAGGCCGCCGCGGCTATCCGGGACGACCTACGGCACCAGTATTGGCTCGCCTTTCGCCCAGAAAGCCCGGCTGACGGGGCTTTTCACCCGATCGACATTGCCGTCAAAGGGAAGGGGCTCCGGGTTCGTTCGCGGCAGGGATACCGCCGAAAGAAGAAGTGAGGGTGTGACAGGCCGAGAAAAAGGTATAATCCCGCGCTTGCAACACTTTCCGGTCTAATCTGGAAGTGTCGCGTGGTTAAAGAGCATCGGTCGCTGAGAGGCCGAATGGATGACCTGGAGCGGATCCCGCGCCCGTGGGGCCGCCCCATCGAAGGTGTTGGAGGAAAGAGATATGAAGCAGACGGCGAGCATGCTCCTGGTCGTGGGCCTCATCCTGCTCCTCGGCGTGGGATGCGTGTCCAACAAGAAGTTCGAAACCGCAATCGCAGATGTCACCTCTCGCGTCGACAACGCGCAGGGCAGCATCGAAGCCAACAGCGAGGCTATCGACAAGCTCGGCAAGGCCGACGAGGCGATCAAGGCTGAGGTCCAAGGTGTCGCAGGTGTTGCAGCCGCAGCGCAGGAAGCGGGGGCGGCCGCGTTGGTCAAAGCCGAAGCTGCCGAGAGCGCGGCTCGTGGCAAGGTTATCTGGCAGGTCACGCTGTCCAACAGCGATGTGCGCTTTGGTGTCGACAAGACCGAGCTCGCCACCAGCGGCAGTGCTGCGCTCGATAGCCTCGTTGCGAAGCTCAAGAGCATGGACAAGCTGGTCTACCTCGAGATTCAGGGTCACACGGACGCGGCAGGTAGTGAGGCCTACAACAAGGTCCTCGGCTACAAGCGTGCTGAGGCCGTCCGGGACTACCTCCACGCGCAGGGGATTCCGCTCAGCCTGATGAGCGTCGTCTCCTACGGGGAGAGTAAGCCGGTCGCGAACAACTCGACCAAGGAAGGTCGCGCGACGAACCGTCGCGTCGAAGTCCTCGTCCTCGAGTAGTTCCCGTGGACCGTATGACGAGTGAAGGGCGGCGTGCGCGCCGCCCTTCGTGCGTTCTGGGCTGCGGTCCTGAGTTCTTTCGTTGTGCTACGGTGAGCCCATGGAACGCTCCTTTCGCGATGTCTTGGCTGAGCGCACGATCCTCTTCGATGGTGGCATGGGAACGGAGATCTACGCCCTAGGTGTCTTTCTCAACCGCTGCTACGAGGAGTTGAATCTCCTGCGCCCAGGGATCGTCGAAGAGGTCCACCGACGCTTCCTGCAGGCAGGCGCGGAAGCGATCGAGACGAACAGCTTCTCTGCGAACTTGCCGCGCCTCGAGCCCCATGGTCTTGGGGGCAAGGTGCGCGAGATCAACGCCCAGGCCGCGCGCCTGGCTTGTGCCGCGGCCGGTCAGCGGGCGTGGGTGGCTGGGGCCATCGGTCCCTTGGGCATTCGCCTCGAGCCCTGGGGGCCGACGACCTTTGATGAGGCCGTGGGCCTGTTTCGCGAACAGATCGAGGGTCTGCTCGAGGGGGGGATCGACCTCTTCGTCTACGAGACCTTCACGGATCTGGTCGAGATCCAGGCAGCGGTATCTGCGGCTCGCGGGCTGTGTGATCTTCCCGTCGTGGCGATGATGACCGTCGATGAACAGGGGTGTACTCCCGAGGGCGTTCCCCCGGAGTGGATGACCCAGAAGCTCGAGGCGACGGGTGCCGAGGTCATCGGCATCAATTGCTCGGTCGGTCCGGCGCCGATGCTCGATGTCCTTGAGATGATGGCCGGCGTGTGTGATCGGCCGCTGGCCGCGATGCCCAATGCGGGCATCCCGCGCAGCGTCGATGGGCGGATGCACTACCTCAGCTCGCCAGCCTACATGTCTCGCTACGCACGGCGTTTTGCGGCGCTCGGCGCAAAAGTGCTCGGTGGCTGTTGCGGAGTGAGCCCCGACCACATTCGCGCCATGCGCGACGCCCTTGGCCAGGGTTCGGCGGACGAGATCATTCCTCGGGTCGTCGTGCCGCCTCCCCGCGCCACGCCGCGTGATGCCATCCCGACAGCGGACAAGTCTCCGTTGGCTGCGAAGCTGAGCGGCGGATGCTTCATCACCCTGCTCGAGCTGGCTCCTCCTCCAGGGTGGGAGACGGGTCCGCTCTTCGAGCATGTCGCTCCCTGGTGCGCGGCGGGCCTCGATGGGGTCCTCATTCCCGACGATCCGCGGATCTCCGCGCGGTTGAGCCCACTTGCTTTGGCGAAGCTGGTCGAGGAGTCAGCTGAGGCGATTTCCGGGAAGGCGGGCGCGTTGCAGGCTGTTCTGCAGTACTCCTGCCGCAATCGCAAGCTGATGGACATGCAGTCGGACTTGCTCGGCATTCATGCTCTCGGGCTGCGCAACGTCGTGCTCGTCACGGGCCA
>CAYSMT010000221.1:0-5462 GCA_964432135.1 uncultured Acidobacteriota bacterium | reverse complement strand
GGGCGTTACTTGCGCGTAACCTGCGCCGTGGAGCCAGGTGCCACGCGTGCACGGCTGGCAGGATAAATGTCTTAATGTCAACTTCTTGTGGCGTGCTCCCCCCTCCGTTTCCGTGGCACAAGGGTTGCATCTCTCCGGCTTCGGAGGCGCATCGAACGCCTGTGGAGCCCGAGATGACGATCCCCGATCTGCTGCGAGAGCATCGCGAACACATCCTCGGTGGCTGGAAGGAGCGCGTCTTCGCGACCTACCACAGCGAGGCCACCGCTTTCTTGGCTAGCGAGGTCGATCGCTTCGCCAATCCCGTGGGTCATGCGACGGCGCTGGGACTCGAGGCGACATACGACGCGCTGGCGAGCGGACAAGGTGCACGAGCCTTGGGCAAGGAACTCGACGGCATCATTCGCGTGCGCGCCGTGCAGGACTTCAGACCCTCCCAAGCCGTCGGCTTCGTCCTCCTGTTGCGAGATGCCGCGCATTCACTGCCGATGCAACTCGATGCCGAGCTTGCCGTGAATCTCGATCGTCTCGTCGAAGAGCTCCTGCTCGCAGCTTTCGATGCGTACACCAAGTGTCGGGATGACATGCAGGCGATCCGGGCCCGGGATCTCAAGCGGCGCACCTATCAGTTGGTGGAGATGGCCCAGCGGATCACACCGCTGCCTAGCGATGGTGAGGAGACGCGGCGATGAGCGCGCTACTGGCGTTGGCAGTCGTCTTGGTGCTGGTGGGTGTCGTTTTTATCGGTGCGGGACTCATGGGAATGCACCTGCTCTTCGGAGTCGTGATTCCCTACAGCGCTCTCACCGTCTTCCTCCTCGGCGTCGTCTGGCGCGTCGTGATTTGGGTGCGTGCTCCCGTACCCTTTCGCATTCCCACGACTTGCGGTCAACAGAAGTCGCTGCCCTTCCTGCGGCGGGACCCGCTGGAAAGTCCGGCCACGGGCCTCGAAGCGATCGGCCGCATGGCGCTCGAGGTGCTCGCTTTTCGCTCTCTCTTCCGCAACACACGGGTCAGCCTGAACTCCTCTCAGGCTGTTGTTCATGTCCCTGCTAAGCTGTTGTGGGTTGGTGCCCTCGCATTTCATTGGTCGATGCTGATCATTGTTATGCGCCACTTGCGTTTTTTTCTGAACGGCTCACCGGCCTTCTTGCACTGGATCGAGGCCTTTGATGGTTTCTTCCAGCTTGCCGTGCCCACCTTCTTCATCTCGAGCGCGGTGTTCGTGCTCGCACTGGCCTTCCTGCTCGTTCGTCGTTTGGCGATGCCACGCTTGCGCTACATCTCATTGCTCTCAGATTACTTCGCTTTGTTCTTGCTGCTCGGTGTTGGCGTTTCAGGTCTGGTGATGCGCTACTTGTATAGGGTGGACATTGCTGCGGTTAAGGGATTCGCGCTCGGTTTGGTGAGCTTCCATCCTGTTCATGAGCTTCTCCCTGGAACGGAGTTGGCCTCGATGGCCGGCCTACCCTTTCTCATTCACATCTTCCTCGTCTCAGCTCTCGTGGCCTACTTCCCCTTCTCCAAGCTGATGCACATGGCGGGAGTCTTTATGAGCCCGACACGTAATCTGGCGAACAACAACCGCGAGAAGCGTCACGTGAATCCTTGGAATCCAACGGCGGAGCAAGTCCATGTTCACACCTATGAACAGTGGGAAGCAGACTTCCGCGACAAGTTGAAGGCCGTTGGGTACCGGCTCGAATCGGAGGATGAGTAGCCATGTCGTCCAAGACGCCTCAAGAGTTGTTGCAGATCGACTACCGGCCGCCCCGTCGAGCTTGGATGGATCCAAGCCTTGACTTTGAGGCCCGGCGTGGAAGTTGGAGCTATCCCGCCGCGGCGAAGAACCTCGAGTACCTCGGTTTTCCAAACCCAAGGGAATGGTCACCGACGGATGATGACTGGAAACTTCCCGACCACTGGCAGCAGATCATCTATGAGGGCCTCAAAGAGCGCCTGGCGAAGTATCGCTCGTTGCGGGTCTTTATGGACACCTGCGTACGCTGCGGCGCCTGTGCAGACAAGTGCCACTTCTACATCGGATCTGGCGATCCGAAGAACATGCCGGTGTTACGGGCGGAGCTGCTGCGTTCGGTCTATCGCAAGGACTTCACGACGGCCGGCCGGTTGCTTGGCAAGTTTGCTGGTGCTCGCAAGCTCACTCCCGAGGTGCTCAAGGAGTGGTACTACTACTTCTTCCAGTGCACGGAATGCCGACGCTGCTCGGTCTTCTGTCCGTATGGTATCGACACCGCCGAAGTTACGATGCTCGCCCGCGAGCTGCTCAACCTCGTTGGCTTGAATATCAACTGGATCATCGAGCCGGTCGCCAATTGCGATCGCACGGGAAACCACCTGGGGATTCAGCCTCACGCCTTTATGGACAATATCGAGTTCCTGGTCGATGAACTCGAGGAGGTGACAGGGCTTCGCCTAGACCCGCCAATCAACAAGAAGGGGGCCGAGATCCTCTTCGTCGTGCCTTCGGCGGACTACTTCGCGGACCCAGGAATCTACACCTTCATGGGATACCTGTTGCTCTTTGAACAGCTCGGCCTCGACTACACCTTGACAGCCTATGCTTCCGAGGGAGGCAACTTCGGCCTGTTCACCTCCCACGACACGATCAAGCGGCTCAACTACAAAATGTATGCCGACGCGAAGCGGCTGGGTGTGAAGTGGATCCTCGGTGGTGAGTGCGGGCACATGTGGCGTGTTGTGCATCAGTACATGGATACAATGAACGGTCCTGCCGACTTTCTCGAGATTCCGGTCAGCCCGATCACCGGCACACGCTTCGCAAACGCCGCTTCGACCAAGATGGTGCATATAGCGGAGTTCACGGCGGATCTGCTCCATCACGGCAAGCTCAAGTTCGACAAGTCGCGCAACGCCGGGGTTGTACCGACCTTCCACGACTCTTGCAATCCTGCCCGCGCGATGGGGCTCTTCGAGGAGCCCCGCTACATCCTGCGACAGGTTTGTGAGAGCTTCTACGACATGCCGGAAAACACGATTCGCGAGCAGACCTTCTGCTGCGGTGGTGGTGCCGGCCTCGGCAATGACGAAAATATGGAGATGCGGATGCGCGGCGGGTTGCCCCGGGCGAGCGCCGTGCGTCATGTGCACGAGAAGTATGGCGTCAATCGACTGACCTGCGTGTGCGCCATCGATCGCGCGACGCTTCCGCCCTTGATGGAGTACTGGGTTCCCGAGGTCAATGTTTCGGGAGTGCATGAACTCGTGGGCAACGCCTTGATCATGGAAGGCGAGAACGAACGCCTCCTGAACCTTAGGGGCGAGCCGATCCCTGGAAGGGAGGCGCAAGATGCATGATCTGGGCAAAGTGCTCCTCGGTCTGTTGATTGGGCTGACGCTCTTCACCTTCCCTGTTATCTATCACGTCGTTTCGGGAGAGGAGGTCGCTGCCCTTGAGATCGATCCCGGTGTTCCGGCTGGCATCAGCGCGTGTGTTCGCGAGACCGATCTCATGCGTCGCGAGCACATGCAGCTTCTGATGAATTGGCGCGACGAAGTCGTTCGCCTCGGCGAGCGGATTGACGGTCCCAGCGGCTTTCGCAAGAGCCTGAGCGGGACCTGCCTCGGCTGCCACCAGAAACCCCGTGAATTCTGTTTTAAGTGCCACGCCTACTCGGGTGTCGAGGAGCCCTACTGCGGGGACTGCCACGTGGCGATGAAGGGAGGGCAGTGATGTCAATCGACCGCAGACGATTCTTGCATTTCGCCGGTCTGGGTGTCGCCGGACTCGCCGGCTCGAGCCTGGCCAATTCTGATGCGGAACCGCGACAAAGTTGGTTGAACGAAGGGGAGTCGTTGACGGCCAAGCGCTGGGCGATGGTCGTCGATCTCCGGACGTGTTTTGAAAAGGAAGACCCGGACAAGCTCATCGCTGCCTGCGACCACGCTCACAACATTCCCCATTTCGAGAGCAAGAAGGATGAGGTTAAGTGGATCTGGCGAGAGCAATTCGAGGAGGCTTTCCCCGAGCAGAGCCACGAGTACCTACCGGAGCGTCTCCACGAGCATCCTGTCCTCGTGTTCTGCAACCATTGTGACCGCCCTCCCTGCGTTCGTGTCTGCCCGACGGAGGCGACGTGGAAGCGCGAGAGCGACGGTATCGTGATGATGGACTGGCATCGCTGCATCGGTTGCCGCTATTGCATCGCGGCTTGTCCCTATGGTTCGCGTTCATTCAACTGGCGCAATCCACGGGCGGCGATCGAAGAGCTGAATCGCGCTTTTCCGACACGCACGCGGGGGGTCGTCGAGAAATGCAACTTCTGTGAGGAACGTCTCGCGCGCGGTGAGCAGCCGGCCTGCGTGGCGGCCTGTGAGCACGACGGGTTGGTCTTCGGCGATCTTGAGGATCCCGAATCCCGCGTGCGCCAGCTTCTGCGCGAGCGCCACGCGCTGCGGCGGCGGCCGGGGTTGGGAACGCAGCCCGAGGTGTTCTATCTGGTCGATGAGCTACCCGCGTCAGTAGTCAAGGTCCTCGAAGAGGAGCAGAGCGCCTCGCCGGTCGAGCGCTGAAGGAGCGAGACGAGCCATGATCGAGAAAGCGCTCAGCGGTGACAGACGCTATTGGGGCTGGATCGGGTTGTTGCTGGCCTTGATCTGCGCGGGGGCATACTGCTACTCGCTGCAGTTACGCGAAGGCCTGATGATTACGGGGCTCAGCCGAGACGTGACCTGGGGATTCTATATCGCCCAGTTCACTTTCATGGTTGGTGTTGCGGCCTCTGCGGTCATGGTCGTGCTGCCGTACTACTTGCATGATTTCAAGGCCTTCGGAAAGTTGACCATACTTGGTGAATTCGTCGCTGTCGCCGCGGTGATTATGTGCCAGCTCTTCATTCTCGTCGATCTCGGTCAGCCGGGTCGGATGATGAATATGATCTGGCATCCTTCCCCTCATTCGGTGCTCTTCTGGGACATGATCGTGCTTTGCGGGTACCTCGCGCTCAATGCGATCATCACCTATGTCAGCCTCATTTCCGAGCGCCGGGGCGAGGCGCCGCCGCGTTGGATCAAGCCAATCATTCTGCTCTCGATCCCCTGGGCGATCAGCATTCACACCGTCACGGCATTCATCTACTCGGGTCTTGCTGCGCGGCCCTTCTGGATGACGGCTGTGCTGGCACCGCGTTTTCTCGCTTCGGCCTTCGCCGCCGGCCCGGCCTTGTTGATTCTCTTCTGTCTCGTGCTCCGGCGTGTGAGTCGATTCGATGCTGGGGCCGCGGCTATTGCCAAGCTTGCCGTCATCATGACCTATGCCATGTTGGCAAACATCTTCTTCATTTTGATGGAGTTCTTCACGGCCTTCTACAGCTCGATTCCCGAGCATGTGGAGCATTTTCGCTATCTTTATTTTGGGCTTGATGGGCATCATGAGCTGGTGGCGTGGATGTGGGCTTCGGCAGTGCTTGCCGTGCTCAGCG
>CAYSMT010000220.1:0-5502 GCA_964432135.1 uncultured Acidobacteriota bacterium | reverse complement strand
CTTTGGTGCGAGCGGTGTTTGGCCAGGGTCTCCGGCGCAGACGAGCTGGGCGCCCTGCGAGGCCACGAGGCAGAGACGGTTGCCCGCCGCTGCAAAGGCAAAGGGCGAGTTCTCGTCGACAACGAAACGCCGCGTAGCGAGCACGCGGCGGGCGACTCGAGAGAGCAGATCCGGGGCGCCTGATACCGGGCGGATAGGAAGGGGTTGCCCGAGGCGTCGCAGCATGCCGGGATCGCACTGCAGCACCTCGGCATAGAGCGTTCCGGCGGATTTCCAATGACCGAGGCGCCGCGAAGCCACGGCCATGCGCAGCGCGAGACGAGCACGCAGGAGGACCTCCTCGGCTGGCAATAGCGTGCGCGCGCGGCGCCCGCTTCGCAGGCACGCTTCGTCCCGGCCGGCCAGGGCTTGTGCCTCGCAGGCCAGCGCAAGAAGCTGGCCCTCACGGATGGCTGCCGGCACCCGACCTTCCGGCTCTGGAGGGTGTGCGAGTAGCTCTTTGGTGAGGGTGAGAGTTGCTCCTGGACCGAAGCCGGCCACGGCATCGAGGAATAGCCAAGAGGCTACCGAAAGCTCCGGCCGCGTCATCTGTTGCTCCGTGTCCTGCGGTCGCATGCTTCCCGCCAGAAGCAGGGGCAGGACGCGGCGTCCCGCGAACCATCCGCTCACCGCGTGCCGCCAAGCACCGATGCGCTGCTTGATGCCACGGTGGAGCGGGAGAAGCTCGGCTGTCTCCGCCTCGAGTTGGCTGAGGGTCGCCTCAACGCTGCGCTGGAGGAGCTGAGCCTCCGCGTGAATTTCAGCGGCGCTACCGGACCAGTGCGCCGAGCGGTCGGGTTCGGCGATAGCTTCGCGAATCATGACCTGCGCACGCTCCGCGTGCCCGACGAGCAGCAGGATCATGGCGCCGGTCGTCAGCTCCTCTGAACGCGCGTGCTGGCGCGCGCGAGGGGGCATGCGCTTGCCGTAGCGGATCATACGGGCTGCTGCTCCGGCAGCCTCGGCGAGGCGCCCCTCGTCGATGTAGAGATTGGCCAGATCGCGCCAGGGGTTTGTCTCCGGCTCGGCGTAGCGCGTCGCTTCGACGAGCAACTCCTCCGCCTCGTCGAAACGTCCGATCTCGATTGCTGTCGTGCCGAGGTTGCGCAGGGCGAGCCCCGGCGGCAGCTTGTGCCGGCGAACGGCCTCGAGCGTGGCCTTGCACATCGGATAGCCATCGATCGCGCATAACCCGTTTTTTGCAATGACCTCCTCGATCGCTTCACCCGTCGCGATCGCGAGCTGCGCGCTTTCCCGAGCGGCACGCAGCTCGCCCATCTTCATACGCGGCCAGACATCGGCGTGGAAGAAGGTTGGCTCGTAGAGCTTGCGGATCCGTCGTGAGAGCTCGAGCAACGCGTCATAGCGACCGAGGTCGGACAGCGCAGCCAGCTCACGGTGGAGTAATTCGTAGTGCCAGCGCTCGTAACCCGGTCTCACCGCCCCATCGGGGTTTTCAATCAAAGCGCGAGCTAACCTGAACTGCCGCAGCGCGGCCGGAACATTGCCCTCGCCTTCGAAGAGCGCGGCGGCGAGGCCGAAGTGTCCGAAGAAGGCATCAGGGTTCGCGGCAAGGAGCGTCGTTGAGAGCTCCCGTGTACGCACGAAGCGGCCTTGGGAAAGGGCGTCGATGATGGCTTGCTCCTGGGGTGCGAGAGTGACTTCGCCCTGCTGCTGCGCGCGGCCCGTGGCGAAGCCGGCCAGGACGCACAGCAGAAGGGCAAGAAGGCGGCCTGGACGGGGGTGGCCCACGGAAAGTGCTGTTCCGGGCATGGATCAGCCTCGGACGAGGGTCTGACGTGCGGCCGCATCGAGGGGTCGCTGCGCAGCGTCGTTGAGGATCGAGAGCGCTTCTGTAGCGCCCGGCGCCAGCGCAAGGCGGTGGGCGAACAGTGGGCCGAGCAAAGCCGTGAGGTCTTCGGTGGAGACGTAGTCGCGTCCGTGGAGCAGGGCTCGAGCTTGCAGAGCGGGAATCGCTTGCACGAGGGCGCGCGTCGAGATGCCTTGTGCAACCCGGGCGTCGGCGCGCGCGATGCCCGCGAAATCGACGAGGCACTCCTGAATGGCCGCAGCAACGTGGATCTCCCCCTCCATCGCCCCTCGCGAAGCGATCAGCGCGTTCCGCGAGGCCTTTGGGAGCTCGGATGGACGGTGATGCAGTCGCCTGCGGAATGACGAGAGGATCTCGAGCTCGGCGGCGCGCTCGATGTGCTCCATCTGGATCTTGAATAGGAAGCGGTCGAGCTGCGGTGCGGGAAGAGGGAAGGTTCCTGCGAGGCCCAGGGGATTCTGCGTCGCGATGACGAGGAAGAGCTCGTCGAGCGGGTGGGTTTGATTGTCGACGGTGACCTGTCGTTCGGCCATGGCCTCGAGCAGGGCGGACTGAACCTTAGGGGAGGTGCGATTGATCTCGTCCGCGAGTAGAACGTGAGCGAACACGGGTCCGGCCATGAACTCGAAGCGACCACCGTCGGGGTCGAATACGCAGACTCCCGTAATGTCTGAGGGCAGGAGGTCCGGCGTGAACTGAATGCGGCGGAAGGCTGCGATGCGTGCTGGGTCGTCACGATCTTCGATCGCCTCGCCGAGCGCACGTGCGAGTAGAGTTTTACCGGAGCCTGGATAGTCCTCCAGCAGGACGTGCCCGCCTGCGAGCAGCGCGATGAGGATCATCTCGACGATCTCGTCCCTGCCGATGATGGCGTCGAGCAGGTGGTCTCTAACGAGTCCGATAGTTTCGGTGGCGTCCTCGAGCGTCGTGGTCTGGTGTTGCTCAGTCACTGGCTTGTCCTTCCTCATGACTATGGGGAGTGATCATTGTGTCCTAGTCCAGCGCCAGGGCGAGAGAACGCCCAGCCGCCTGATCCAGCGATGGTTCGCACCAAGCTCGCGGGCGATCTCGCGATGGAGTCGGGCGAGATCTTCGTGGCCGACGGTATGCTTGCCGAAGTTCGCCGCCAGATGCTCGCGGGTGAGCTCCACGAAGCTCGGGGCGAGTGTGGCCACGCGCGCGGCGAAGGCCTCTCGGGTTTCTCCAGCTTCGCGCAGCTGCCCGAGATCTGCGAGGCGGTCGAGGTTCGCACGCATTGCGAGCCGCGCGCGCGGGTCCCGCGTGACGAGGCGCGGAACGATCCTGCGCCAGGTTTTGATGGTTAGTCCGAGGGCGGCCCAGGCGGCAAAGGCAGAAAGGAGGAAGACAGCTAGCTCCCAAAGAGTCGGAATGCGCCAGCGGCTGGAAGCCTCGCCCTTGAGCTTGGTGTTGTCCGCTCGGGCGAGCTCTCCGAGTAGTCGCTGTAGATCGAGATCTGTCTCGGGAAGCGGTGGATCAAGCGATGGCGGTGAAGGATCGATGGGGAGCCAGCCGGCGCCCTCGATGTAGACCTCCGCCCATGCATGAGCGTCCCCTGACCGCAGCATGAGCGCGGAACCGCCGGCGCGCTGCTCGGCGATATAGGCATAGCCTGCCGCGACGCGTGCCGGCAGCCCGAGAATGCGCATCAGGTAGACTCCGGCATGAGCGAGGTGTACGCAATAGCCGATCCGGTCGCCAAAGAGGTACGAGGCTGTTGGATCGCTTGCGGAAGCGTGTTTGGAACGGGTCGAGTAGCTTGTGTTCTGCTGGAGCCACATGGCCACGGCGAGGGCCTTCGCGTAGGGATCGTCTCTGTAGCGCGGGTGTAGCAAGGCGAGCGCTTCCTTCGCGATCTCGGCATAGCGCGGGTCGTGAGGCGTTTCGAGATAAAGGGCCTGCTGCTTGCTGGACCAGTTCGGATGGCCCGCGCGGCGGCCTAGCAGCTCGAGGGGGTCTCCGACCCAAACGAGCGAGTGGCTGTCGTAGCTGCGCCGGAAGAGCGCTGGGTCGGCGGTGGGCGCGGCATCGATCTCGTAACCGTCGGTGAGCACAAAGGGGTGCGCATGCTCGCGCAGCAGGGCGACCGTGGTGAGCAGCTCGGCGCGATGTTTCTTTCCTGGTGGGCGAGGGACACGCACGGAGCCGACGACGGGGAAACGATCGAAGATATCTGCGTCCACGCCGGGGAGAAAGGCCTGGACGAGCCGCCGTCCGTTGAAGGCTGAGAAGGCGACTTGGCGGAAATAGAAGATCCCGCTGGAGGGCTGTATGTCGTCATGCAAAATGACGACGGCGATGGGAACCTGGGACTGGCTCGTGTCGTACTCGTCCCGGAAGGGAAGTTGCTCTTGGGTGGAGCCGCCTTCGCCGTGTTCACCGAGTCGAAGAGGGTCGACATCTCCACGTTCTGCTCCGGATCCTCCTGAACGCGCCGCGTTTACGCGTCCCTTTTCGATGTTTTCCCGCTTCCCCCCCGAGAGTCCCAGCGGGTCCTCGGGAGAGAAATGGAAGATCGACAGGCTCGGGACGAGACCAAGCAGGACGAGGGCCAGCAGCAAGACGAGGGCGACCTGCAGGAGCGGCAGGCGTGAGCGACCGGGGCGGTAAAGCACGATGCAGGCCAGGAAGCCGCCGAGGCTTCCCGCCAGGGCGAGCACGAGCGCGGGGTGCCAGCCGTGGACCCAGGCCAGGTCGGACAGAGCGGCGGGCAGGTGGATCGCACCGCCGCGGTGCGCGGCCAACAGCGTGGCAAGTGCGAAGATCAGCAGTGCGGCAGGCAAGGGTCGCAGGGCGAGCACACGATGCGCATAGAAAGCGACCAGGCTCGCGGCGGCCGCGGACAACAGGCCAAGCAATGCCGCGTCCGTCAGCCCAGCGATCCACTCCGGTTCGAAGCCTACTGCCGGCGTGGGTCGCAGGGCGAGCTCCTTGTGCATGGCAAGGATGATCGCCATGAGGAAGGGGCTGGCCAAGAGGGGCAGGTGGCCACGCAATGTACTGGCGGCTAGCCGGCGTCCGAGGTAGGTGCCGGCAATGGCGCCGGCGGCGGCGCATACGAGGCCGGGGGGGGCGGCGAAGGGTACCCATACGGTCGTTGCGACCAAAGCCAGCGCGAAGGCCCCTAGAGCGGTCTCCCGCCGACCTTCCCCCAGCTCTCTTCGAGAACTCACGTGCTGGCCCCAAGCGCGCCGTGTGTGCCCTCGCCCAGGACGACGCCAGTACCGCTGTTACGCTCGAGGAAGACGACCCGTGCGCCTGTGTTGACGAGCATCTGTAGCTCCGCCTGGAGTTGCTCGCTCGTGGGCCCTGCCGCTGCCGGTGCTTTCCACAGCCAAGCTTCCCAGCGGCCTCGCGACGGTGAGGGTGCTGCCGCGTCCCCGGCAGCGAGTACAAGAAATCGTGCCGGGTCGGCGGCGACGATGCCGAGCACATGCTCGAGCCATCTGTCCGCGCGAGCGGGACAGATAAGGACGACGGGATCGTCCGCGGCGACGCGAGGGGAGCACAGTGCCGCCGCAAGGTCGCCGCCGCCACGGTCTCGATGGTCGCGTGAGCGCACAATCAGCTCGCTGGCCGCATCGGCTTGCTCGACCGGGGTTGGTTGACCATCT
>CAYSMT010000219.1:532-5506 GCA_964432135.1 uncultured Acidobacteriota bacterium | reverse complement strand
ACATCAAGAATCTCGACGGGAGAGAGCTCGAAGATGTCGCTATCAAAAACGGTCACGTCGGCTGCGCGGCCAGGCATCAGGGTTCCGAGCCGTTCGCCCTGCCCGACGGCTTCCGCAGCCCCGAGAGTGAACGCTCTCAAAGCCTGCTCGATGGTGAGCCGCTGCTCAGGATACCAGCCGCCCGGGGGGAGACCCCGCGCGTCCTGGCGAGTGATCGCCGCGTAAAGACCCTTGCGCGGATCAATGGACTCCACGGGAAAGTCAGAGCCGAAGGCCAGGAGCGCTCCCGTCTCGAGCATCGCGCGCCAAGCATAGGCTCCCTTGAGACGCGAGACGCCGAGACGGCTCTCCGCCCAAAGCATGTCCGAGGTCGCGTGCGTCGGTTGCATCGAGGCGACGACACCCAACCGCGCCACCCGGGGCAGATCCGTGGGATGCATGATCTGTGCATGCTCGAGACGCAGCGGCGGCGCCTTGGGATGACCCTTCTTTGCTTTCTCCCAGGCGTCGAGTACAGCCCGGCATGCGCCATCACCGATGGCATGCACTGCGGGCTGAATGCCGGCCGCGGCCGCGGCCTCCATCACCTCGACGAACTGATGGGGGTTGTGCACCCATAACCCTCTCGTCTGGCGCTCATCGCTGTAGGGTTCGAGCAGGCGCGCACCCCGGCTGCCGAGCGCACCATCTGCGTAAATCTTGACCCCCACGAGCCGCAACCGACCCTCGTACTGGGGACCTGTCTCGAGAAGCTCCTGGAAAAGATCCGAACTCTGAGAAACGTAAGCATGGACACGCAAAGGAAAGCGCCCCTTGCGAGCCAGCTTCTTCATCGCCTCCCAGGCCGAACGATCAACACCCATGTCATGAACACCCGTCAGCCCTACAGCCAGAAGATCATGCGCTGCGCGTATGAGCGCAGACTCGATGCGTTCTTGCGAGGGAGAGGGAAGGTGCCGGAGAACGAGGTCCATCGCCTCATCGACGAGGATTCCTGTCGCACGCCCGCTTTGGTCGCGAAGAATCCTGCCCCCGGGCGGATCCGGCGTGGCATCGTCGATGCCGGCTGCCGCAAGGGCGCTGCGATTGACCCACAAGGCATGGCCATCAACGCGCCGCAGCGCAACGGGTCGAGAGGGAATCTCCTGCTCGAGACGATCGGCGTCAGGCCAAGCCGGATTCGGCCAATCATTCTGATCCCAGCCACGTCCCTCGAGCCAACCCCTGCCGGGATGGGCCTTCGCGAAATCCCGGACCCGCTCAAGGCATTGCTCAAGGCTCTTCGTTCCCACGAGATGGGCGCGGGTGAGGGTCAAACCATAGCCAAGGATGTGGGCATGAGCATCGACGAGACCGGGAACTGCGAGACGCCCGGGAAGGACCTTGACGGTTCCTCCCGACGCGATCCGCTGTTTGATCTCGCTCGCTGAGAGGAGGGCCTCGACCCGGCCATTGGAGATAAGCAGTGCTTCCGCCCAAGGCTCCTCTGGCACCCCTGTCCAAAAGCGCGGCCCGGTCAGAATCGTGACCTCGCCCGTCGCGCTTCCTTCCGGTCCCCCACAGGCAGACAGAGCGAGGAGCAGGACGAAAAGCCAGAGCAGCAGAGATGAGACCGGGGCGGGGAGGGGGATGGCGCTCATTGACAGTTCCTCCGTGTCCGCGCGCATTGTACGCAGCACGCTCCGCGAAAACACCCGGGGGTCACCGCGCGCACTGACCAGGGCAGCCAAGCTGGTCGCAAGAATCATGCAAGGCAATTTCGGACATTTTGTCACAATTATCGTCTCGCTAATCGCATCATTCCTGCATATTTCGCAGAATGTCATCTAAATTATGACGTTATGGCGTAATTTGATGATCATTTCGGTTGACAGAGCGACCGTCCCAGCCTAAATATCCGCACGGAAGGTTTCCCGAACACAACGCGGCACCGTGTGATTTCCAGAGCGAGGATGACCATGGCGAAAACCGAAGCAGAAGTCAGAGCAATCCTGAGAGACGAGAAAGTCCGCTTCCTGAGGCTCGTCTTCTCGGACATCCACGGCGTGATCAAGAACGTCGAGGTGCCGGACAGCCAGTTCGATAAGGCACTCGCCGGTGAGATCATGTTCGATGGCTCGTCAATCGAAGGCTTCGTGCGCATCCAGGAATCCGACATGCTCCTGCGGCCGGACTTCGACTCACTGCGCATCTTTCCCGCTGACGACAGCGACGCCAATCGCCGTGCCTTGTTGATCTGCGACGTTGCGCTGCCAGATGGGTCCGCCTTTTCCGGCGACCCACGCCATGTGCTGCGCCGCGCCATCGCTCGAGCCAAAAGGAAGGGCTGGACGGCCATGTTCGGTCCGGAGGCGGAGTTCTTCCTCTTTCACCGTAAGAACAGCCTGGCCACGACCGAGACCCACGATCAGGGGGCATACTTCGACCTGTCTCCGGTCGATCGTGGGGAGGGCGCGCGGCGCGAGATCGTCAACGTCCTCGAGAAAATGGAGTTTGAGATCGAAGCGGCCCACCATGAGGTCGCCCCCGGCCAGCATGAGATCGACTTCAAGTATGGCGAGGCGATGACCACAGCCGACAACCTGATGATCTTCAAGCACGTTGTTCGCAAGATTGCGCTGCGTTATGACCTCCACGCGACCTTTATGCCCAAACCACTGTTCGGTATGAATGGCTCGGGAATGCACTGTCACCAGTCGCTCTTCTCGAGCGACGGCAAAAACGTCTTCGACGATCCTCAAGGCGATTGGGGCCTGTCGAAAACCGCGTTGAGCTATATCGGCGGCATCCTCGCCCATGCGAAGGGCTTCACTGCGGTCACTAATCCCACCGTGAACTCCTATAAACGCCTCGTCCCAGGTTACGAAGCACCGACAAACATCACCTGGTCAGAAAAAAATCGTTCTCCCCTCGCGCGCGTACCCGCTCGCCGCGGCAGCGGCACGCGTGTCGAGGTACGCATGCCAGATCCTTCCTGCAACCCCTATCTGGCCTTCGCGGTCATGCTCCAATCCGGCCTCGACGGCGTCGATGCTCAGCTCGATCCAGGGCCCCCGGTCGCGAAGGATATCTTCAAGATGAGTGAGCGCGAGAAGCGCCGGCTCAAAATCGACTCCCTTCCTGGCGACCTGAACGAGGCCGTCCGCGCCCTGCAAAAGGACAAGGTCGTGCTTGAAGCGCTCGGTGAGCATGTCGCGGGGCACTTCATCGCGGCCAAGCTTCAGGATTGGCAGGAGTACATCACGGTCGTCCACCCCTGGGAGATCGATCGCTACCTTCAGATGTACTGATGATCCCCTGAAGACCTCTTCTCAAAAAAAGGCCCCCGGCGCTTGCGCCGAGGGCCTTTTGGATGTGTCGTCTCGCGCCGCGTGGCAACGCGAGAATCAGGCGCTCAAAGAAGCCTTATAAGCACCGATAATGGACACGCCTTTGTTCGTCTCGATGGCCATCCAGTTGCGGTAGACCTTGTCCCGACCAAGGTCGAGCACATAGGACTCGCCGTGCCAGTCATAATTGACGAGCTGCTTGACCTTCTTGCTGGATTTGCGTCGGGTTGAGCTTTTTCTGCTGAGACGAACAGACGAAATAGCCATCGAGCGTGCCCCTTTGCGATCTTGAAATAGCGACCCTGCTCAGGTCTTGTCTGCCCTTGGTAAAGCAAGATCGTTGCCATGGCTGGTGCGGAAGGCTCAAGCCGCCAAGACCATCTTCCCCAACCGCTTGCGTCATGGGTCGCGGGGCCTGGCCATCAAGTACTATCAATAACAGGGTCGTTTTCGTCCTAGTTATTGCTTTATTTCCAGGCCAACTTGGCCTAGAATGAGCCTGGTCCATTTCTCCGCAGCTCATCGCGCGGCCTACGAGAGCGCATCGGCGCCATGTCACCAGGAGCCAACTCATGCCCCACCAGCCCGGACCGTTCCCAGCAGCAGCCCAGAGCCAAGCCCTCGTCGCCGTCGCGACCTCTTCGCTTCGAGAAAGCTTCGAACGCTCGTGCGGTGAGCTGTGCCCGAAAAGGGCCCGCGCCGATGACTACGAGGGGCTCGTGACGGCTTTGCAAACCACCCAGCCGGATATCATCGTCCTCGACTATGACCTCCTTCCCATGCCTCAGAGCGAAGCTATCCACAAGCTGCGCCGACTCGCAGGCGATGTCGCCATCATCCTCATCGCTCCGCAGGGCAGTCCCGAAGGGGCCTTCCATCTGCTCGACTTCGGCGCCAGTGATGTCATCCAACGCCCACCGAACCCACGAGAGATCAAGCTGCGTGTCGGCCGGCTCCTCGAGACGAGGGATCTCGGCGCTCATCTCGCAACCCTCGAGGATGCGATCTCCGAACGCTCGCGTAAGTCCTTCAGCACGAGAACGGTTGTCGCCCGCTCTGCAGCCATGCGCCGCCTTGGAGAAACCATCGAACGCGTGGCAAAGATGCGCACGACCGTGCTGGTTCTCGGGGAAAGCGGCGTCGGCAAGGAGCTCGTCTCACGCAACCTTCATTTTCGATCGCCGCGAAGGAATGGCCCTTTCATTCCGATCAACTGCGCGGCACTACCTCCCCATCTGATCGAAACAGAGCTGTTCGGACACGAACGCGGCGCGTTCACCGGCGCCGTTAGCCGGCGCGCGGGCAAGTTCGAGCTTGCTCACGGGGGCACACTTTTCCTCGATGAGATTGGCGAAACTGATTTAGCCACTCAGGCCAAGCTGCTTCGCGTACTCGAAACCCAAGAGTTTATGCGCGTCGGCGGATCACGCCCCGTCAGCGTGGACGTTCGCCTTGTAGCAGCCACGAACGCGGACATCGAGCGACTCGTCCGCGAAGGTCAGTTCCGTGAAGACCTCTACTATAGGTTGAAGGTCGTGACTCTCGTCATCCCTCCTTTGCGAGAGCGCCGCGACGACATACCTGACCTCGCGGACACGACACTACGACAGATTTGTCGTTCGAATCGGCTACGACCGAGGCAACT
>CAYSMT010000219.1:0-522 GCA_964432135.1 uncultured Acidobacteriota bacterium | reverse complement strand
TGACCCCCCAGGCCCTCGACGCCCTGTGCGCTTACCCGTGGCCGGGAAACGTTCGCGAGCTGATGAACACCCTTGAAGGGGTCGTCGTCGCCACACCATCGGAGACCATCGACCTCTCAGACCTTCCGGCATCGATCCAAGGCGGCACGGCCGAGGGCGTTCGCCGAAGGCCTCTTCAACTTGCCGGAAAGACGCTCAAAGACATTGAGGCCGAAGCCATTCGTCTAACCTTGATGGCTGTTGATGGATCACGAACCCGCGCCGCAGTATCGCTCGGCATCGGTGTGCGCACGTTGCGACGACGCATTCGCGAACTCGGGCTCGACGAACAGCTCCCACCCCGCCCGGGGCGTCCAAAGAAAAGCTCCTGAGGGAGCCACGAGCGCTTCATCAACGCCGAGCCAGCGTGCGAAAGAAGGCGGCGAACTCGAACAGCTCTTGACAATCACGAAAGCTTTCAACCATATTCCCGGTCGAAGGTCTGGGTCGGCGCATGTCGATGCGCCAACGAGAGTCCCGGGC
>CAYSMT010000218.1:0-5530 GCA_964432135.1 uncultured Acidobacteriota bacterium | reverse complement strand
CGCGCGACGCTGAGGAGCGAGTGCGCATGCGCCCTCTCTACTGCGCTGGCTCGCGACCTTGACGAGCGGTTTGCCCAATCTTGGGCACATCTTCGGTCCCAAGGGCCCGCTCGCGCGAGCGACCGGACGCTTCGAACAGCGCTCGGGCCAGCTCGCGATGGCGCGTGCCGTCGCAGAGGCCTTCATGGAGGGGCAGCAACTCGTCGTCGAGGCGGGTACGGGGACGGGAAAAACCCTGGCCTATCTCATTCCTGTCTTCCTCAGCGAAGGCCCCGCGGTTCTCTCGACGGGGACAAAGGCACTTCAAGACCAGGTCGTTGCGCGGGAGGTGCCTGTCGCGCGGGCGGCGACAGGCCAGGCCGTGCGGGTCGAAGTGCTCAAAGGGCGCGAGAACTACCTGTGCCGTAAACGCCTCGAGGAAGCCGAGTTCCAGCCACTGCTCGAAGGTGCGCAAGAGCTCGGCTTGTTCCGCACGATTCGTGACTGGGACCGTCTCACGGACACCGGTGATCGGGCAGAGATCAGCGAGCTTCCGGATGACGTCCGGCTCTGGTCACGCCTCGATGCGCGCTCGGAGATATGCACTGGAAACGCTTGCGCTCACTTCGAGCGTTGTCACCTCGTCCTTGCTCGGCGTCGTGCCCAGGAGGCGCATCTCATCGTCACGAATCATCACCTGCTCTTCGCGGATCTTGCGCTGAGATCGGAAGGGCACGGCAGGATCCTCCCGGAGGCGAGCTGTGTCATCCTTGATGAGGCGCATCTGGCCGAAGATGCTGCGATCGCCCACTTCGGCCGACGGCTGAGTACTCGAATGATCGCTGATTTGGCGCGTGACGCCGAGGGAGAGCTGCGGCTGGCAGGCGAGGATCCGCTTCCGGCCCGCCACTTCGGAAGGCAAGCCCGCGCGGCGCTCGTGGCGCTGCGTCCTCCCGAAGGCCGCGGTCGCGTTCGCCTCGATCCCAGGGCCGTTGAAGGTATCGAGGATCTCGTCGAGGGGGCTCTGGCGGCCTGGGCCGCTCTTGCCGATGTCGTGCGTGGGTGCGGAAAGCGCGTTGAAGAGCGCGAGCTGATCGCGATGCGTTGCCGGGACCAGGCCGAGACCTTTGATGCCCTGTTGGACGGTGGGGGCGGCGATGTTGTCGTGACGATCGAGCGACAGGGTCGGCGGGGGGCTAGCATCGCCTCGTGGCCGATCGAGGTCGGGCCGCTACTGCGCGAGACCCTCGCGAAAAATACCCGTGCGCTTGTGGCAGCGAGCGCGACCCTTGCGATTGGCGGTAAGCTCGACCGGGCGGCCGCGCGCCTGGGTCTCGATGGCGCGCGCAAGCTTATCGTCTGCTCTCCTTTCGATCATCGTCGCCAAGGAGCACTGTACATTCCCCGGCGCTTCCCGGAGCCGAGTGATGCCTCGTTTGGCCCCCGCTGTCTGGAAGAGATCACCGCGCTGCTGCGCATCACCGACGGGCGAGCGCTGGTGTTGTTCGCCAGCCATCGAGCTCTCCAGCGTGCGGCGGAGTCGCTCCAGGACGCGTTACCATGGCCGGTGCTCGTCCAAGGGCAGGCGCCAAGAGAGCAGCTTATTGACCGTTTCCGCGAGCAGATCCATTCCGTCCTGCTCGGCACGGCCTCCTTTCGCCAGGGCATCGACGTGCCCGGCGAGGCGCTCTCGCTGGTTGTTGTTGACAAGCTGCCCTTCGCTGTGCCCGACGATCCCCTCGTGGCAGCGCGTGGCGAGGCTGTGCGTCGCCGGGGTGCGAACCCCTTCATGGAGGACCAGCTTCCCGAGGCGATCATCGCGCTCAAGCAAGCCCTCGGTCGTCTGATCCGGCGCAAGGACGACCGGGGCTTACTCGCGTTGCTCGACGCGCGTGTGCATACGCGACGCTACGGCCGTGTCGTCCTCTCTTCACTCCCTTCCTGGCAGCGCTTCGATGAGCTCGACGCGGCTCGTCGGTGGTTTCAGGGCAGTTGAGTGGGTTGCCCCTGGGCACGCGATTGCCCGGCGGCCGGCGGGATGGTACAAAGAGAGCGGTTCCCGTTAGGGGTGCTCGGGTTGGCCCGGGCTGAGAAAGACCCTTAGAACCTGAACTGGCTCATACCAGCGTAGGGAAACGGCTCCTGTCTCGGAACTCGTTCATCTCGAGAGTTCTCCAAGGTCAGCACCGTTTCCGGAGAGACAAGGGGGTCTCGGAACCACCCCCGGCTCTCGGGAGACTCGAAACATGACAAAGCACACGGCAGTGGCGGGCATCATGGCCTGCGTCCTCTTCGCGGCAGCTCTCGCCAAAGATGATGAAGCGAAGAAGGAAACGAAGGGTACGCCGCACAAGAGCACACTCGTCCAGGAGGTTGTCGTAACGGCTTCGCGTGCCGACGAGGACGCGCCGGCGACTTTCACCAACATCTCTCGCGAACAGCTCGAGCAGGCCTATGATGCCCAGGACATTCCGGCCCTCTTGCGGATGACGCCCTCGGTCTACGCTTACTCGGATGCCGGCAATGACCTGGGTTACTCCTATCTGCGTGTTCGCGGTTTCGACCAAGCACGCCTGGCCGTGACGATCAACGGCGTGCCGCTCAACGATGCCGAGAGCCACCAGGTCTATTGGATCGATCTACCCAACTTTCCGGACTCGATCGAGGACCTGCAGGTCCAGCGCGGAGCGGGAACGAGCGTCTATGGTGGCAATGCAATCGGTGGGACAGTCAATCTCGAGACGGCGCGGCTGCGTCCCGGGGCGGGCAGCGTCGTCAGCGTGGGTCTGGCGTCCTTCGGGACCGGAAAGCTGAGCGCCGCTTGGACTTCCGATCTGTTCGCGGAACGTTGGGTTTTCGCTGCGCGAGTCTCGCACATCGAGACCGATGGCTACCGAGACCAGTCCTGGGCCAAGCTCGACTCAGCTTTTTTTACCGCGCAAAGAATGGGCAGGCGCAGCCTGCTGCGTATCAACCTCTACGGTGGACGGGAGGAGACGCATTTGGCCTACGAGGGTCTGACCCGCAAGCAGCTCGCCGAGAACCGCCGGCAGAATCCGCTTCGCTGGAAAGGCGAGATCGATCATTTCACGCAGCCACACTTCGAAGTGATCCACGAGTTCCGGCCTAGCGAGAAGATCGAGATTGCCAACACCCTCTACTCTTTCTACGGCGAGGGCTACTTCGACCAGTTCCGCGAGCGCAAGCGCTTCGCGGAGGTACGCCTTCCCGAATGGGACTGGGATGGTGACGGGACGGTCGATCGCAAGGGCCCGATCTTTCGACGCCGGCAGGTCCGTGAGTGGGACTTCGGCTGGTCACCTCGCGTGAGCTATCGTCATGGGGCCGGTACGCTCACTGTCGGTGCGTCGTTGCGGATGCATCGCGGCAAACACACGGGGCGTGTGAGCGGTGCGCTGCCGCCGGGGACGCCCAAGGGTTTCCATTACTATGCTTATGAAGTGCCCAAGACGACCTCGGTGCTCTATGCGCAGGAGGAATGGCAGCTTACGCCTGCGTTACGTCTGGTGGGTGGGTTGCAGTATGTCGATCACTCCTTCAAGCTTGAGAAGGATCGCGTCACAGGCTTGAGCTACGACCTGAGCTACTCATGGATCGCGCCGCGCGTCGCACTGAGCGCCCGCATATCTCCGCGGCTGAGCACCTTCTTCTCTCTCGCGCACTCCCGGCGTGAGCCCGGAGTCAAGGATCTCTTCGACCCGTCGGATATCTACGCCCCGCCCGCTTTTGCGCGCAAGGATGCCGACGGCACGCTCCACGGACCGCTTGTCGAGGAGGAGAAGCTCGACGACTACGAGCTTGGTGTTGCCTTCACCAGCGAGCATCTCGTGCTCAAGGCCACGCTCTACGACATGGAGTTTCGCGACGAGCTGGTCTACCTCGGCCAGCGCAACGATCTTGGCGAGGCCGTCACGGGCAACGCCGACCGTTCGGTGCACCGCGGCATCGAACTCGAATGGGCCGCACAGCTCAGCTCGGCCATCTCGTTGAGTGGCCACGCTATGTTTTCCGACGATCGGCTGACGGACTTCGTGCTACCTGTCTTCGATTGGGGCAGTGGAGAGTTCGTCGAAGTGGATTACTCTGGGAATCGCATCGCCTATTTTCCCAATCTCCTTGCTCGCGCATCCCTCGCCTGGGAGCTCTTCTGGGGTCGAGTAGCGCTCGGGGTGGCGCACACCGGCAGGGTCTACCTCGACAACAGCCAGACGCGGAATATGTCGATCGATCCTTTCCAAGTGCTTGATCTTAGCGCGCGCCTCGATTTCGCGTCGAAAAGGCAAAGGGCCTACGCGCTGCATCTGCGGGTGGAGAACCTCCTCGACAAGGAGTACGAGGCCTTCGGCTACTCCGACTGGGGTACGCCCGTGTTCATTCCAGCGGCGACCCGGCATCTCTTCCTGATGCTCTCCTACAAGCAGCGCCCGTGACGCATCGCCTGTACGGCGTCGATCTCGCTCTTGTAGGGCTCTACCTGGCGCTAATGCTGTGGCTTGCCTGGCGGCGCGGCCAGCGCAGGAAAGACGGCGCGGAGGACTACCTTCTCGCTGGCCGCTCGCTGACCTTGCCAGCTTTTGTCGCGACGCTGGTCAGCACTTGGTACGGCGGCGTGCTTGGCGTGGGGGAGTACTCCTACGAGCACGGCCTGTCGAATTGGCTGGCGTTGGGAGGTCCCTATTACCTCGCGGGCCTGCTCTTCGCGTTCTTCCTTGCCCGACGCGCAAGAGAGTCTCTGCTCGTCACCGTCCCGGAGCGCCTACTGCGCGACCATGGGCCCGCCGTCGGCACGATCGGCGCGGCGCTGGTGTTCGTCAACATGCTTCCTGCTGCATACCTCCTAATGCTCGGCGTGCTCGCTCGGCGAACCCTCGGTGTTGGCCTCGTGACAGGCATCATCCTCTCGGCGCTGTTTTGCTATGCCTGCGTCGTCGGCGGTGGCTTTCGGTCCGTTGTGCGTAACAACCTGCTGCAGTTCGTGCTGATGTATGGCGCCTTCTTTGTCGTGCTGCCGTTCGCGTTGTGGAAGGCGGGTGGGCCGGGGGCTTTCGCCAGGCTACCCGCGGAGCATCTCAGCTGGGACGGAGGTCTCGGTTGGCAGGCTATCGTCCTGTGGTATGTCATTGCCCTGCAGACCCTCGTCGAGCCGAGTTTCTACCAGCGCTGCTATGCCGCTCGCTCGCCGCGTGTTGCTCGGCGCGGCATCATCTGCTCCGTTGCCTTTTGGATCGTCTTCGATGCGCTGACGACGGTGACGGGAATGCTCGCTCGCGTGCTTGTTCCGCAGCTCGAGGAGCCGATTGATGCCTATCCAGCGCTGGCAGACACCGTCCTGCCCTCCTTCCTGCGCGGGTTGTTTTATGTCGGCTTGATCGCGACGGTGATGTCCACGGTCGAGTCTTATCTCTTTGTTGCTGCGACGACCCTCGGCTTCGATCTCCCGCTGGCCTGGCGTCGCTGGCGGGGGCGGCAGCAAGAGATGCTGCCTGAGGCACAGACGACGCGACGCACGACCCGCTGGGGGCTAGCGTTG
>CAYSMT010000217.1:0-5541 GCA_964432135.1 uncultured Acidobacteriota bacterium | reverse complement strand
ACCTGCGCTGCGGCTTTCGGCGCAGTTGCTCCACCCGCTGACGCGAGAGGGACCGCACAGACCAGCGCGAGCAGGACGAGCAGATAAACGCTAAGCCTTGTTTTTTGATCAGTCATCACAAACGCTCCTTTCTCGGAATGTGACCCGGCGCCGCACCGGGCTGTCCAGAAGGAGGAGCAAGAAGCCTGCCGGCTCTAAGTTCTTTGTTTGAGCGTTCGACCGTGACGGCTGTCCATCTGCAGACAGCGAGCACGGACGCGCGGTCATACACACCTGCCCGGTACGATCGACACGATCACAGCGCGTCAGCGATTCCATGTAGACTGGTTGCGGTCCGCGACGGACCCTCCTTCGAGAATGCGAGGTGGTACGAGATGGAGCGGGAGTTCACCTACACGAAGGAGCGGTTACTGTTCATTCTCGAGCAGCTTCTCGAGCAAGACATTCAGCGCAACCCAATCTTCCAGGCTCCCGAACGGGTCGAGGAAGGCTTTGAGAAACGCGCAGCCATTGACTTCTTGCTGTGGTTTCTCAACGAGGCTTTTCCGGAGGGCTTCAGCTTTTGCTGCTGTTTTGACGAGCTCGAACGAGAATATGGCGAGGAACTCGCCCGTCGGATCGCTGAGGGCGCGGGTTGGTCGGCTCGACATGTGCGCATCCAAGGTGGCGACGACAAAGTCATCCACGTCGACTTTAGTCACTAACGGAAAGCCGCAACCTCATCCAAGTCAGCGCTCCCTCAAGATCTTCGAAAGCCCCATCGAGCTGCGCATCGTAAGCCGCCGCAAGCCAACGCCCCATCTCAGGCCCCGGTGGCACGCCCAACGGCAGGAGATGACGTCCGAGCAAAAGGGGGCGCGGCGCGGCGTCAAGCAGGCGCACCTCTTCGGCGAGGCACAACAGCGATGCGGCCTGCTTTGGCAGGCCTCCCGGCAGCGGCGGACGCGCCGTGTGATCGGCTTCGATCAAGCGCACCAGGCCGGCGATGGTCTCACCGTGCTCGCCGAGAAAACGTGCGAGACGCCGCACGGCCCGCTTCGAGCCATGAAGGTTCATATGGTCAAGATGTCGTCTCGACAGCGCCACCACGCGCTGCGACAGGGAGGCGGGACAAGCGATCGTGGCGAGTAGGCTCTCATAGGTCGCCACGGCTTCGGCGTGGCCACGGCTGCGGATCTTTCCGTCGTCGTCGCGGGTCGTCGTGGATGGCTTGCCGAGATCGTGGACGAGTGCAGCCAGAACGAGGACGACCTGCTCGTTCTCCTCGAGCCCCTCCCGGCCAGCGATCTTGACGGCGGCATCACAGGCAAGAAGCGTATGGGTCCATACATCGCCCTCGGGATGCCAGCTGGGATCCTGGGAACAACCCTGCAACGCCACGAGCTCGGGGAGGCGATCGACCCAGCCGCAGGCCGCCAGAAAGCGCAGCCCCGCCGAAGGACGCCGGCTCCTGCCCGCCCACTTGCGCCATTCTTCCCAGACCCGCTCGACAGGCAGCGCGGCAGCCTCACCAAGGAGCGTCCGCGAGAGTTCGATGGTCTCGGGCGCGGCCTCGAGATCGAAGCGCCCCGCGAACTGAAACCCGCGCAGCACCCGCAGCGGGTCCTCGACAAAGGCCGGTCCGACATGACGGAGCACGCGACGCTCGAGATCGGCGACGCCGCCATAAGGGTCGAGGAGCTCGCCGCGCACAGGATCCCAGGCCATGGCGTTCATCGTGAAATCACGCCGCGCGGCAGCCTCCTCGAGGCGCATCGCGGGGTCTGGCGTGACGAGAAAGCCGCGGTGTCCCCGCCCCGTTTTGCTATCGCTGCGCGGCAGGCTCACATCAAGAGCACCTTCGCCGGCGCGGCTGACCTTGAGCACGCCGAAGGCCCGACCGACGGCATCGATCCGCAACCCTGCCTGCTCGAGACAGCGCGCGAGACGCTCCGGGCCAAGGCCATAGACCTCGAGGTCAAGGTCTTTGGGATCCATTCCTAGACAGGCGTCCCGTACAGCACCACCGACCACGAGAGCTCGACCACCCTCTTCAGACACGGCCATGACGACCGCCCGCGCGAGAGCGCCAAGCGAGATCCTCACCGCCCGTCGGGCTCCGTATCCGCCGCGGCCGGCCTTTCCGCGGCTGCGGGAGACGCGACGAGGAAGGCCTTACGAATGTCGAGTGAGATGACCGTCACGGCGAAGAGAATGAGCAGGACGAAGCCCACTTGCAAGATGCGCTCCTTGATCTTCGGCGAGATATCGCGTCGCAGCGTCGACTCGATGAGGAGCACGAGAATCGTCCCGCCATCGAGCACAGGAATCGGCAACAGGTTGAAGATCCCGAGTTGGATGCTGATCACAGCCATCAACTGGAGGAAAGGCCGCAGACCGGATTGGGCTTGGTCATAGGAGACCCGCGCAATCTCAAGCGGTCCGGATACGACTTCGACGCCAAGGCGACGATGAAAGAGCGCGGAAAGGACGCGCCCGAGTAGCGCAACATTGCTCCGCGCCTCGCCGAGCGCGGCCAGGAAGGCTGGCCCCGGCGCATAGCGGACAAAGTGCATTTTCCGACCGAAGACAACACCGACGAGACCCGTGCCATCCTCCCTGCGCTCGGGAGTGACCTCGAGGCTCAGCCGCTTGCCGGCGCGCTCGAGCTGGAAAGCGATGGCCGTATCGGCGCGCGCGCGAATGTAATCGACGAGATCGGTGATCGCCGGAGGAGCCGTTCCATCGACCGCGATGATCTGGTCGCCCGGCTGGAGACCGGCTCGGGCAGCGGGGCTGCCCTCGACGACCTGTCGTAGAACGATACCTGTCGCAATGCCCAATCCGTCGATGCCAATGCCGTAAATGGGATGCTTGGCGAGATGCACCTCGACCTCAAGATGCTCGCCAGCGCGCTCGATGCCGTAGAGCAAGGTCTGGTTTGCGGAAAAGAGCAGCTCCCGCCCATAAGCCTCGATCGAATCGATCTCCAGCTCACCGAGTGCGACGATGCGATCCCCTCGACGGATACCCGCCTGATCCGCCGGAGAACCCACCTTGACCGAGTCGACGATCGGCGGTCCTTCAGGCAGATCGGGGAGCTCCGAGCCGACCATGAACAGCCCCCACCACAAGCCGAGGGCGAGCAGAAGGTTCATCGCCGGTCCGCCGAAAGAGACGAGCAAGCGCTGCCATCGCGGCTTGGAAGTCAACAGCGCCGGATCCGGCGGCTCCTCTGCATCCTCGAGATCGAGGTACTCTCCGGCCATCCGGCAGTATCCACCGAGAGGAATGATGGCCAAGCGATACTCGGTCTCACCCTTCCTAAAACCAACAAGGCGTGGCCCGAAGCCGAGCGAGAAGGTCTCGACACGAATTCCGAAGAGCTTCGCGACCAAATAATGTCCCAGCTCGTGGATGAAGACGAGGCTTCCCAGAACCAAAATGAAGTAGAGCGCACGCTCGAGAAACACGATCACGACGAAAACTCCTGCTCAACGAAGCTCTGGGCGGCCTGCCGTGCGCCACGGTCGGCCGCGATGATCTCCGCGAGCTCTGCCACGCCCTGTGCGGGGCGCTGCGCAAGCACGGCTTCGATGATCCGGGGAATGTCGAGAAAACCCACGCGACCCTCGAGGAAGGCCGCCACGGCCACCTCGTTGGCCGCGTTGAGCCGGGCGGGCGCGTCACCACCCTGCGACAGAGCCTGATAAGCGAGATCAAGACAGCGAAACGCGCCTCGATCCGGGGCCTCGAAGGTCAGTGCAGGTAACGCGAAGGGGTCGAGGCGATCCGTGACGCCGTCCCAGCGCTCGGGCCAGCTCAAAGCGTACTGAATCGGGTGGCGCATATCCGCGTGGCCAAGCTGGGCGATAAGCGAACCGTCGCGAAACTCAACCATCGAGTGGACGATGCTCTGAGGATGCACGACGACCTCGATCGCGGCCGCCGTCATGCCGAACAACCAGTGAGCCTCGATCACCTCGAGGCCTTTGTTCATCAGCGTCGCCGAGTCGATGGTGATCTTCGGTCCCATCTGCCAGGTCGGGTGATCCAGCGCCTGCTCGACACGAACCCCCTCGAGCTGCGCGCGCGACCAGCCTCGAAAGGGGCCCCCCGAGGCGGTCAGCAGCAATCGGCGCGCTTCAGCGTGCTCACCGCTACGCAAGCACTGGTGGATCGCGTTGTGCTCGCTGTCGACGGGCACGAGCACCGCCCCCGAGTCGACACTGGCGCGCACCATGAGCTCGCCTGCAACAACGAGCGCTTCCTTGTTGGCCAGCGCCACGACAAGCCCCGCCGACACAGCGGCGAGGGTCGGAACGAGCCCGGCCGCACCGACGATTCCGGCCACGACTATCTCCGCGCCGCATCCGACGGCGACCTCCGCCGCACCCTGGGGACCGATGCGCAGGTCGGGTAGATGCGGCCCGAGAAGCTCGCGCAACTCGCGCGCGGCCTGCTCGTCCGCGACAGCCACGGCTGCCGGATCAAAGGCGCGCACCTGTTCCGCAAGACGACGGACATTGCGCCCGGCGACGAGCCCGCTGACGGTGAAGCGCTCCTCGTGACGTGCGATGACGTCGAGGGTGCTCCGGCCGATCGAGCCGGTCGAACCGAGGATCACGACAGCTCGAGACACGCGCTGCTCCTCCTGGCGCGCCGGCCGGCGCGCCGCATCATTGTAGCGGCCTGCCGCCGCGACGCGCTGGCTCAAGATGCGGGCAACAGCAATTGGCAGTACCAGTACAAGGCCGGCGCCGCAAAGAGTAGGCTGTCGATTCGATCGAGCAAGCCACCATGGCCCGGCAAGCAATGGCCAGAATCCTTCAGCCGCGACGCCCGTTTGAGCGTCGACTCGAAGAGATCGCCGAAAATGCCCGCCACGCAAAGCAGCGCCCCCGCCACGAGCGCATGCACCCAGCCGAGCCCGGTGAATAACCACGGATAAGACAGCAGTGCCGCGAGCATGCCCCCGACGACCGCGAAGAGCGCCCCCTCCCAGGTCTTCGCCGGAGAGATGCGCGGGGCCAGTTTGTGGCGACCCAAGCGCCTCCCTCCGTAGTAGGCGAAGGTATCGCCGATGTAGGTCACGAGCAGCGCGAAGATCAGCAGATGCCTTCCCGCGACAAGGCCGCCGGTCGACGCGGCATGCAGCAGGACGACATGCCCTATCAGGGGCCCCAGATAGGCGATCGTTGCCAGCGTCCCTACGAGACGCCGGCCCGTGATCGTAGGTTCATCACGCGAGAAGACGACGAACAACGCCAGGATCCCCAGCAGCGCAACGAGCACGGCCGAGAGGGAGACGGGCGCGTCATCGAGCATCGCCCCGATGACCAAACCCGTGCCTCCGATCGCCGGCGCGAGCCAGGGCTCCAGCTCCATCGCCCGAAACAAACAACACAGCTCGTAAGCAACAAAAGCTGCGAACACCATCAACAGGCCAGCGAAGACGAGCGGAGACGACGCCAAGGCCGCCACGAGCACGACAGCGATGAGCACAACAGCCGTAAGCAACCTCTGCATCAGGAAAAGAGCCTGCGAATCCCGGGGTTCCGG
>CAYSMT010000216.1:4758-5548 GCA_964432135.1 uncultured Acidobacteriota bacterium | reverse complement strand
TTTGATCACCCGGCGCCATGTCGAGAACATGGCCAAGGTGATTCTCGTCACCGGGTCGATGGTTGGTTACTCCTATACTCTCGAGTTCTTCATTGCCTGGTACAGCGGCAATCTCACCGAGCAGTTCGTTTTCATCAATCGAGCTTTTGGGCCGATGGCTTGGGCCTACTGGACGATGTTCAGCTGCAATGCCTTCATCCCGCAGCTCTTCTGGTTCAAGCGTATCCGCCAAAGCGTTCTCGCGGCGTGGATCGTGAGTATCTTCGTTAACATCGGCATGTGGTTCGAACGTTTCGTGATTGTGACGACTTCGCTGAGTCGGGACTTTCTGCCATCGAGCTGGGGGCGTTTCACGCCGACACCGATCGACTTCTTGACCTTGCTCGGCAGCTTCGGTTTGTTTTTCACGCTCTTCTTGCTCTTCGTACGCTTCTTGCCGATGGTCGCCATGGCCGAGGTGAAGAGCGTCATGCCGCAGGCCCTGGTCTCTCGCGAGGGGCATCGTCCCTTCGGTGATTATTGGCCAGACTCCGTTCGTCCGGAGCGACAGAAGGCGCGGTCGCCGGAGGGGGAGCGATGAGCACGCAGCCGACCAAGCTCTGGGGCATGCTTGCCGAGTTCGACAACGTCAAGGCGGCGGTCGAGGCGGCGGCCAAGACCCGCGATGCGGGCTACAAGCGCTGGGACACGCACACGCCCTTCCCAGTGCACGGGCTCTCTGATGCGATGGGGATGCGCGAAACGCGACTTCCTTGGGTCGTCCTTGCGGCAGGGATCACCGGCGCGCTGG
>CAYSMT010000216.1:0-4748 GCA_964432135.1 uncultured Acidobacteriota bacterium | reverse complement strand
CGTTGCAGTACTTCACCAATGCGGTTGACTATCCCTTGGTCATCAGCGGGAAGCCGCTTTTCAGCCTCCCGGCGAACATCCCCGTCATCTTCGAGCTGGCCATCCTCTTTGCCGCGCTGACGGCCTTCAAGGGGATGCTCGTGGCGAATCGGCTGCCGCAGCTTAGCCGGCCGCTCTTCGCGGTCGAGCGCTTCCGCCGGGCGAGTCAGGATCGTTTCTTCATCGTCATCGAGGCGGCTGATCCGCTCTTCGACGAGGAAAAGACCAGAGCCTTTCTTGCTTCGCTCGGAGGAACCGCCGTCGAGGAGGTGAAGGAGTGATGAAGCTTCCCCGGGGCGTCATCTATGTGACCGTCATCCTGGTGGCGTTGAGCCTGCTCCCGCTGGCGGTCATCGCCGTGGCGCGCAACCGGTCCTCATCGAGACCCCGGCTGCATGTTGTGCCCAACATGGATGCCCAAGAGTCCTTCAAAGCTCAGCAAGGATCGACTCTCTTCGCAGACGGTCGCGCGATGCGCGCCGCGCCCGCAGGGACACTGGCTCAGGGCGAACTCTACGAGGACGAGGCTTTTTTCCGCGGTCGGCGCGGTGGCAGCTTCATCGACGCCTACCCCAAGGCGCTCGAGGTGGATGAGGCGATGTTGCTGCGTGGCCGCCAACGATTCGACATCTACTGCGCGCCTTGCCATGGCTATGCTGGCCAAGGCGATGGGATGGTTTCTCAGCGAGCACTCAAGCTCGCCGAAGGAAGCTGGGTGCCTCCATCGAATCTGACGGCCCCGTTGATCCGTACGCGGCCGCTGGGGCAGCTCTACGAGACGATCGCCAACGGCGTGACCAACGTCGAGACTGGTGTCCGCACGATGCCGGCCTACGGCCCGCAGATCCCCGTTGCGGATCGCTGGGCCATTGTGGCCTATATCAAGGCTCTGCAGCTCAGCCAAGGTGTCCAAGTGGATGACCTCCCGGCCGAGTTGCGGCAGGGTCTGCGTTAAGCGAGGGCTGGAGATGCACACCCGAGACGTCGACATCAGCCGGGAAGAGCGTTTCCTCGGTCGTTTGGGCCCGCGCCTGTTCTGGGGTGGGCTTATCGTAGGTTTGCTGGCCCTGTCGGCCAGCTTCTTGATCGCTCGCTCGAGCGAGGAGAGCATGCACCGGGCCTGGTGGTCCTACCTCCACAACTGGACCTTCTTCCTCAGTCTATCCCTTGGGGCACTCTTCTTTGTGCTCGTCGAGCACCTGGCCAAGGCAGGCTGGAGCGTTGCCATGCGTCGGGTCGCGGAAGGTTTCGCCGTTTGCCTCGTCCTTCTTGCGCTGCTCTTCGTCCCGCTCTTCTTTGGTCTTCATTCTCTCTATCACTGGATGGACGCCGCTGCGGTGGCCAAGGATCATGTGCTTGCGCACAAGGCCGGCTATCTCAATCAGAGCTTCTTCTTGTTGCGAATGGCCTTCTACTTCGCCTTCTGGATCCTTGCCGCGTTGCTGATGTTTCGCTCGTCGCGGCGGCAGGACACGACAGGAGATCACCGGCTCAGTGGACTCATGGAACGCTTCAGTGCGCCTTTCATGGTTCTGTTCGCTCTGACCCTGACCTTCGCTTCGATTGATATCGTGATGTCGCTCGACCCGCATTGGTTCTCGACGATCTTTGGCGTTTACTTCTTCGCCGGCTCGTTCATGTCATTTCTCGCCCTGCTCGCCATCACGCTGTTTTTGCTTCAGCGCAGTGGACGCCTGGTCCATGTTGTCACGCCGGAGCACTTCCACGACGTCGGGAAGTTCATGTTCGCGATGCTCGTCTTCTGGGCCTACATCGCTTTCTCTCAGTTCCTGCTGATTTGGTATGGCAATCTCCCGGAGGAGACGGGTTGGTACCTTCGCCGACAGACCGGCACCTGGGCCTCGCTCGGCGTCGTCATGATTTTCGGGCACTTCTTCTTACCCTTCCTCTTTCTGGTCTCGCGTCACATCAAACGGCGGCCCGCCCTGCTCGCTCTGGGGGCGCTGTGGCTGCTTGCGGTGCACTGGCTCGATCTCTACTGGCTGATCTTGCCCGAGTACGATCACGCCGTGAGTGAGATTCCCTTCAGCCTGCTCGACCTGAGTTGCCTGATCGGCATAGGTGGGTTGTTCCTGGCGGCCTGGGCACGAATCCTTGGCAGATGTTCGCTCTTTGCCGAAAAAGATCCGCGGCTGCCCGAGTCGCTGAGCTTTGAGAATGCTTGAGATGGATGGAGATCGACGAATGAGCCAGGTGTTCAGGACGAGTCGCGGCGCTGCCGCGGTCGCCTTCGTCATCGTGCTGGCGCTCGTCCTCGTCGCCGTTGCGTCGCTTGGCGCGATCGCCTACACCAATCATCTCGCCTCCGAGATGCTCGTGCAGCGCGTCGTGCAAGTCGAGAACCAGGAGCTGCGTGCGGCGACGCTCGCCCAGTTCGAGTTGCTCGCAGGTCGGGCAATGGTCGATGAGGAAAAGGGGCTCGCCCGCATTCCCATCGAGGACGCGATGAAGCTGGTCGTGCTCCGCGAGCGAGGGAAGGAGGGGGAGGGATCATGAACCCTTCTGTGAGCTGGATGCCGGCCCTGGCTTCTGATGTCGCCCAGACGATGGAGGGGGTATTTGGCCTGACCCTCTTCGTGGCTCTCTTCCTTCTCGTTGCGATACTCGGCCTGTTGCTGGTGTTGGTCCTTGGTAACCGTCGCCCTGTTACCGTGCCGACGCGGCGCGCCGGCGTTGGTCTCGTGCCGCAGCTTCTCTGGGTCGTGCTTCCGGCGTTCCTATTTTTGGGGCTTTATCTTGCGGGTATCCCCGGCTATCTCGTCGCGGTCCTGCCCCAGGCTGAAGCCACGACCGTGCATGCGGCCATCGTGACCTGGGAGCCCGCCGAGCAGACATCCGAGGCCAGGTCCAGCGCGGAGGAGCCTTCGGTCGAGCCGGTCGTCGAAGCGACGCCGTCCGCTGGTGCAGAGCCGGCCGGGATGGAAGAGCACGGCACAGTGCCCGAAGAGAATCCTCAGAGCGGGGAAGCTCCTTCGAAAACGCCGGCCTGGGCGTTCACCTACGACAACGGCTACGCGGACCGCGAGCTTCACCTGCCCGCGGGCCGAAAGCTACATCTCGTGTTGGACAGCGCAGAAAAGGCACAGGGCTTGTTGATTCCGGCCTTTCGCGTGGCGGCGGCTTCGCTTCCCGGGCATGTCGGGGAACGGTGGTTCACCGCCGAGCAGGCGGGGCGTTACGAACTGCGCAGCACGGCCTACAACGGGGTGGCGGAGGCCGGGCTTAGCGCGGCCGTCATTGTTCAGGATCCTACGGTGTTTGATGCCTGGCTTGAGGAAGCCTCTGACCTTCTCGGCAAGCTCCCGCCGGCGGAGGCCGGCGCGCTGGTCTACAAGCAGGCCACCTGCAATACCTGTCATACCGTCGATGGTAAGAAGCTTGTAGGACCAAGCTTCCGGGGTATTTGGGGCCGAAGAGAGCAGCTCTCCGGCGGGGGCACGATCGTTGTTGACGAGGCTTACGTACGAGAGTCGCTCTTCGAGCCCCAAGCAAAGGTCGTCGCGGGCTACGAGAAGGTGGCCATGCCGAGCTTCAAGGGGCAGCTCACAGACGAGAAGATCGACTACCTCATCGCCTACATGAAACTGATCAGCGAGGAGGAACAGCCATGAGCGCCAGCAACGCGTCCGTCACGCGGGACGAGCAGCTCTCCTGGCTGTTTAGCCGCGACCACAAACGCATCGGCCTGATGTACATCATGAGCGCGGTGGCCGCGCTCGTGGCCGGAGGGCTGCTTGCGGCGTTGGTGACTATGGAGAGCGCAGGTGCGGGCGAGGCGTTGATGGGGCGAGAAGCCTACGAGACCATCACTTCGTTGCATGGGCTCCTGATGGTCTTCTTCTTTCTGCTTCCCGCGATTCCCGCTGGGTTGGGCAACTTTGTCTTACCCTTGCAGCTCGGCGCGGAGAATGTCGCTCTGCCAAGGCTGAACCTATTTTCGTTCCATCTCTATTTGCTGGCGATCATCTTCGCGATCATTTCGATGGTGACCGGTGGTAGTGACGTCGGGTGGACCTTCGCGGCCCCCTACAGCGCACTGAGTGGTGGCAGCGTCTATTCGATGGCTTGTGCCGCAGTTCTCGTCGCCTGTGCGATGTTGCTCGTCAGCATGAACTTCATCGCGACGATACACATCTGCCGAGCGCCTGGTCTGGGATGGAGGAGTTTGCCGCTCAATCTCTGGGCGCTCTATCTCGCGTCCTGGGTGCAAGTCGTCGCGACGCCCGTCGCGTTGATCGCTTTTGGCCTGTTGATGACCGGTCGTCACCTCGGACTGGGCTATTTTGATCCTGAGGCCGGCCGCGACCTGATCTTTGTGAGCAAGCTGTTTTGGTTCTATGCAGCGCCCGTCGTGCTGATGGCGGTGCTCCCGGCGCTTGGCATCGTCTCCGAGCTCATCTCGACCTTCAGTCGCCGCCGCCCCGCTGCCTACGGCTTTGTCGTCAACGCCATGGCGGTTCTGGGTGTGCTGAGCTTCTTCACTTGGGGAAGCCATGTGCTCAGCGGTGTTTCGAGTGCGCCTTCATCGTTGATGGCTTTCGCGGCCATCGTGCCGCTGCTCGGTATCGTTTTCGCGTGGCTGACGACTCTCCATGGCGGATCGATCCGGCTGGCGGCTCCCATGCTCTACGCTTTTTTCGCGATCTGCTTCCTCGTTGTCGGAGCACTCTCGGGGTTGTTCACAGCGT
>CAYSMT010000215.1:0-5557 GCA_964432135.1 uncultured Acidobacteriota bacterium | reverse complement strand
CGTTCGCTTTGAGGTGGATATGCACGCGGGCCGGTTGTCCCGCCTTGTAGACCTTCTGCGCGGGTGTGACGCTAAGATCGAGGCGCTTGTTGGGCTCCTCGACCTTTAACCGGGCGTAGCCCATGCGCAACGCCGGCTTGCCCAGGTCAACCCCGCCATCTTCGGGAGGACGCTTGACTCGCGGCGAGGTGACGACCACCGAGACGTAGATGCCGGGAGCATCGTTGGCCTCTATGGGAATCTCGAGAATCGGTGTGCTGCCTTCGAGAGTCTGGGTCCAGCTACGGAGCACGCCGAGCCGTTCTACGGTGACCAGCGCTGAAGCCCCAGGAAAAGGGTTTTTGACTAGGAGTCGCGCGATGTCACCGACCTTCAACTCGCTCGTCTCCGGAAGAAGCTCCAGGTCATGGCCCGGAGCTTCTTCCCAGACGACGACCTCCGCACCGACGCACCAGCGTTCGAGCGTCGTATGAACCGGACGCCTCTGCGTGTCCGTGATGGTTGTCGTCAGGCGGAAAAGACCTGCGGCATCGGGAGTGAAGGGGCATGAAACCGCTTGTGCGGTGGAGACGACCTCGCAAGAGGCGACTTTGATGAAGCTGTGGGTGTACTCGTTGAGATAGGCGTTGCCCGCTCCCTTTACGCGGGCGGTGTGGGTTACGCGTCGTTCGATGAGAAAGCGCACAGCGCTTCCCGCAGCGGGTTCGCCCCGCTCGTCCATCACGATGGCTTGCACCGTTGCCGGTTGTCCAGCCTTGAGCACCCAGTCCTTTTGTGCCATGCCGACGAAGCGATCGCGGCCGGCGTAGTGGGCCGTCGTGCGACCGGTGATGTACTTGCCTCGGTCGTCGCGCACGGCACTTTCGACGTTCAGCTCTCCGTAGATCACCTTTCCGGCGTGCAACTCAAAGGTGGTGTCGAGGGCGCCTTGATCGTCGAGCTCTCCATGGCTGTCATGGAGGGTTTCCTCCGCTTCCTCGCCCGTATCGAAGGTGAAGCCTTCGCTCAGGGGATGAGTGCTTTGGAAGGTCGTCTGACGTAGGGTGGCGGTGACCCGCGTCTCCGCTTCGACATAAGGGCCCCCTGAGTGCAGTGTGGCCCGCGTCACGACACGAAGGTGCGCTCCGTCGCGGTAGAGCTCTCCGTCGAGTTGGCTGGAGACGCGAAAAGGCGCGACCGTGAAGTCGCTGACGAGCACCTCGAGAGGGAAGAGGGTGAGATTCTTGGCGAAGTCCATCTCCAGCATGAAGGAGTACCACCCGACTGCGGCGTTGGTGGGGATCTTGAACGCACCATCCAGGGCGCCGAAGTCATTGAGCTGGAGCTTCTCCCGTTTGTGTATGGTCTTGCCGGTTGGATCCACGACGGTGAGCGTGTAGCCTCCTCGGGGCGCCGCTTCGATGTGTTGGGCACCGTCATTGCGGAGGTAGATTTTATATTCGAGCTTGTCTCCCCGGCGGTAGATTCCCTGCGCCGTGACACCCCAGCTTCGCAAATGTCCCATCCGCTCGGAGATGATGCTGGGGATGTCGTTTCCGCCGGCGCTCTTGGCGTCGAGTTCGTAGTTCCAGATCAAGGGCAGTAGCCCGAGCTCGTCGCCTCGTTGAACCCGTAGCAGTAGTCGGCGCTCATCCTTGTCCTGCCAGAAATGCAGCAGTTCGCCCGTCGGTGAGAGGGTCTCGCTGCCCGGGAGGAGCGCTATGCCTTGATCGTCGCTGGTGGCTTCACCGAGAGTCCTCTCGATGGTAAGGGGACCCAGGCGGGCCACGGCGAGTGAAACCCGCGCCCCCTCCACCGGTAGCCCCGTGGCGAGGTCGGTGATCCATGCGAGGGAGTTGTAGTGGCCCAGTTTGAGATGGAGCTGAAATGGCGTGACTTGGGAGAAGAACCAGCGAGGTTTGCGTCGCATCCCCGGCGTGGACTTGAGCCAGCCCGATACAGCGCCGCTGCGCCCTTCGAGCCATTCGCGTACCTTCAACGGAAAGCGGTAGCGCGTATCTTCGATCTCGGGCAGGGCGATCTTTCGGGATGTCGTCGGGACGACGCCGTCCGAGACGAGTCGCTTGTATGAAACGCGGAGCCCGCTGAGGTTTGTGACCTGCACCGGCAGGTGGCTTTCGACCTGCTTCTCGAGAAGTGAATGCTGGTGGTCCAGGCCCAGACGTGGTGGCCGATGATCGGTGGCGAAGCTGATCTCGAGAGCGAGCGGAAGCGTCCGGCCAAAGACGTCTTTGATGCTGTTCTTGGGAGCCGTCAGTTGGTACGTCGTGAAGGGCTGGACGCTCTCGGGCAGGCTGACGCGAAACTCTGGCTTGATCGAACGGCCCATGACCGAGTCCTGGGCGTGGCCAGAGAGCCAGGGGTCGCTCCCTTCTCCGGTGGCGGGTAGCGCTGGTTGAATCTGCAGGTGCCTGCCGACTTCCTGCAGCGCGACCGGCGTGTTGAAGCGCAGGTATATCCCGCTATTCGGGTCGCAACGTCTCCCGCGAAGCGCCTTCTTGCCAGCTTTTAACTCGAGCGTCTTTCCATCGAGGCTTCGACAGGCGATGCCGAGAAAACGCGGCGCACCGAGGGTGCGGAAGGTGGCCAGGCGAGTTTGTTGAACTCCCGGCAGCGTTCCCTCCAGCGGCACGAGACCGGGCTCGACCACCAAGCTCACGAGGCTGTCGAGAGGTAGCGGCTTGACGGGCTGTAGATCGATGGCGAAGGGTTGGTTTTCCACCTCTGAGGCCTTGGCAGCGATTCTTCCGGCCCCCTTGACGGAAAAGTACAGATGCGCGGCCATGGAGGGGAGCTCCACGCGCTGATTGAGATAGATGCGCACCCAGGGTTCGGCTGGGCCGCTCCATGTGAAGAAATTCGTGTGGTTTACGGTCGGTCGCGGGGTTGAGAAGCGGTGCACGATGCCGTGCTCGAGGTGGGCACCATCGACGGCAGTCAGGCCTGCAGCCACGTGGAGTTCGTAGGCTGTTGCAGGTCGCAGCTCTTCTCCGGCGCTCAGCTCGCAAGCTAGGGTCGATGGGTCGACAAAGCGCCAGCGACAAGCCAGCTCGGGACGGAGCTCGATGCCGAGCTGACCGACATTTGCGCGAGTCGTTCCGAGAGGCACGATCGCTCTGTCGAAGTGCAGCACGATCTGTTGCTGGGAGGGCACATCTTCGCCCTGAGGCATCACGCGCAGGACTCTCAAGGGGCCGGGCGGTCCTGCGATCGTGGGAACGAGTGTCGTCCCGGCAAAAAGAAGTAGAGCTAGGCATCTGGTGCGGAAAAGGGTCAGGGCCGGTCGGAGGGGCATGGCGTCTCCCGTTGGGGGGCAGCTTCATCGCGGTGGTGCGGAGAGTGTTAACACCCCAAACGTTGCTACCGAGAGTCTTCGCCGGAGTTCCATAGTGTTCGTATCGTGTCGCCGGAACGGTCCGAGCGAGACCTGTGCTGGCACGCAACAATCTTCGCTCCACCGTGGGGATTGTAGGCCCAAAAGGCTTCGGGGCGGGGAGAGAGCATGCGGCATTTAGTTCGGTTTGTGTTGCAAGCTGCTGCAAAAACAGTACTTAACGTCTTTCGGTCGGCTCTCGTCTTCTGCTTCGCTGTCGTATCGACCTCTGCGTAGCCCGCGCGATGTGGGAGACGGGCATCTTCGTGAAAAAAGTCACGGTTTCGGTCTCAAGAAGCCATTTCGTTCTTTTCATCACGATCTGCCACTGCTAGGCTTACTGTCTGGTAAATCGCCCGGGGAAATACCAGGAGGTTGTTCAACAAAGAGTGAGCCAGAGGGACTCATTCGAAGGAGCCATCGCAATGACAAGAACAAAAGTCGTGAGTGCATGGGTGTTGGCCGTCGTTCTTCTTTCTCTGCTCCCGGTCTTGGCCGCCGCGCCGATGCCTGTGCCCATCAGTTCGGAGACGGCCTTCGACGCCGTTCTCCAACAAGTCGATCCCCTGACGGGAGCCTCCGCGAAGGTCGTGCTCGTGGACGTTCGGACCCGGGCGGAGTTCTTCTGGATCGGAGCACCCTCCAAGGTCGAGAAGGTCGTCCTCAAGACGGGCGCTGTCCTGACGCCGGATCTGGGCAAGCTGCGCGTCGTTTGGGATGGTAGCTATCTCTATGGGACCGAGCAGGGCCGCCACATTTTCATCAGTACGGATGCTATCGAGAGCCTCTCGTTGGCCCCCATTGCGATCAACATTCCCTACAAGGTCTGGGATGAGGACACGGCGACCCTCCACCCCAACGGGACGAACTACGAGAACTTCAAGCTCGCTATTGAAGCCCTCGCCAAGGAGGAAGGGGTCGATATCATCATCCTGTTCTGCCGCAGCGGCGGTCGTTCTCAGGATGGCCTCGCCTACTTCGATGTCGATCTTTTCCGCGAGGTTTATGAGATCGATCAGCCGGACGGTAAGTCGGGCCGTGGCGGTCTCGAGGGGACCTCCTATCACAACCATTACCTTGGCTATCGGGGCTTTCCGAGCCGCGCGACCTTCCTGCAGAGCCACGAGTCGGTCTCCTGGAAGGACCTGGGTCTGCCGATCAAGATCGGTGTCAGCCCTTTCAGAAAGTAGCCTGGCAGCTTGTCGATCATCCTTGCGGCGGAGCACAATGGCTCCGCCGCGAGGCGCCGTCTGGCAGAGCCCGCTGCCAAGTCGGATGAGCTGCCCCGCGAGAGGAGACGAGATGCACAAAGGACGACTGCTCTTAGTTGCGCTCTTCGTCGTGTTGATGGTGATCCCTGCGCTGGTGAGCGCGGAAGATCCGCCCGAGTCTGCCGGACAGGAGGAAGGTGACGCGCCCTCCGGCGTGGCCGTCGCCGAGGGTGTCATCGCCGTGGGTATCGAAGCTCGGCAACCCGTTGGTGCGAGCAACTCCTTTCCCAACGATGTTGGCAAGCTCTACTGCTGGACAAAGATCACCGGCGCGGCGGAGCCGATTCAGATCCTTCACCGCTGGAAGAGAGGCGACGAGGTCAAGGCGGGGGTTTCTCTCGAGGTGCGTGGCTCTCCTTGGCGCATCTTCAGCTCGAAGACCATCCTGCCGGAATGGACGGGTGAGTGGTCGGTGGAGGTCGTCTTTGACGGCACGGTCATCGAGACGCTGAACTTCGTGATCAGCGAGTAGCTTCCTCCGCGCTTGCTGCGTCCTCCTCGAGAGGGTCGAGGGTATCGATAGAGAAACGGAACCTGGCCGTCTTCGACCAGGATAGGCCACTTCCTCGCTTATCCGAGACCCTGATCTCGATGTCCATATACTGGCTCGGATCCCTGAGTCGGCTCTTGACAAAGCGGGCCATGTCCAAGGCGACCTTCTTGACCTCGTCGTCTTCGACCTCGAAGGCCGGACTGTTGACGAAGGTCACGGCAAGGGTCTTGAGGGGTGTCCCGGAATGGTGCTGGAGCATCACCGAGATATTGGGGGTGTTGTACCTCGCCTGCAGCTCGGCGCGAATCGCCAGAGCTTCACCGAGGCCCTCGCTCGCCGTGGATATGGCGGACTTAATCTTGTCGAAGTTGAAAACGCCGACCGTGACGATGGCTGCGACGAGGAGCAATACGACGATCA
>CAYSMT010000214.1:0-5580 GCA_964432135.1 uncultured Acidobacteriota bacterium | reverse complement strand
GGTGTTCCATGGCTCCAGAAAAGCGCAGAAACGGGGGGAGAGGAAGACGCCGACGAAAAACCCGTCCCGGATGCGGGAAGAGAGGGGGGATCCCTAACGCAGCCACGGGGTTGCGGGAGGGCCCGCACCGTTGAGGGTTCACTTCACAAGTGGCGCTATCCTGATGCCGTTGGTTTTTGATTCTCGTCGTTACCCTCTGCTCCGCGCGGAGCCACGCTGGAGATCCCGATGATGCGACCCACAGCACTCATGACCGGGCTACTTTCCTCACTATTTCTCCTTGGAACACTTCTCGCTGCGCCGATCCCGGCACCGGAAAAGAGGCCTTTCGGCGTTGAAGACCTCTATCTCATCAAGACACTCGGAGGCCTCGATCTTGCTCCTGACGGCCATCAGATCGTCTACCAACTGACAAGCCGGGATCTTCCCCGTGGCCAGTCCAACCGGGATGTGTACCGGGTAGCCGCCTTGGGAGGGAAAGCGCAGCGGCTGACAACGACGCCCGAGCGTTTCGAGTCATCGCCGATCTTCTCGCCGGATGGAACGCAGATCGCCTTCGTCGCCGACCGCGGCGAAGGCACCCAGCTCTGGCTGCTTCCTTCGGCTGGGGGCGAAGCGCGCGCGCTTACACATTTGTCAACCGGAGTTTCTTCGCCCCTGTGGTCGCCGGACGGGCGTCACATCGCTTTCGTCAGCAAGGTGGACCCTGCCTGCGGCGCGGACGATGCCTGCCATCGGGCGCGGGAAAAGCGACGCAAAGCGATACCGCTCGAGGTGCACCTGGCTGATGAACTGCTCTACCGGCACTGGGATGCTTGGTACGATGGCCGCGTACCGCATGTTCTGCTCGTCGATGTGGACACCGGCATCGTGCGCGATATGACGCCCGGCCCACGCGAGGCACCCGCTCATTTCGGCGGGGAGGCGATCGCCTTCTCACCCGATGGGCGCTACATCGCCTACACTCGCAATCCGGATCCACGTGATTGCCTCGCCTGGTCGACGAACACGGACATCTTTCTTGTCGAGATCGATCCGGACGAGAGGGGAGGGCTTCGGCCCGCCCAGAACATCACAGAGGCCAACGAAGCGTTCGATGGCAACCCAGCCTTCTCGCCCGATGGGCGCTACATAGCCTACTTGCGTTATGCAAGGCCGCACTTCGAGGCGGATCGTCCGCGACTGACCCTCTATGATCGTCAGAGCGGTCTGCGGCGCGAGATCATGGGAGACTTCGGCGAGCATCTGCGACAGTTTGCCTGGGCGCCGAATAGCCAGGGAATCTATTTCACGGCAGATGTCCGTGGCAGTACACCGCTTTTCTATGTCAGCGTCGAGGGAGGAAAGCCTGAGCTGCGGGTGGAGTTTGCAACGATCCACGACTTCGTCATCTCGCCGGACGGTCGTTACGCCTTTGCTCTGCGATCGGCAATCGCATCCCCGGGTGAATTGTGGCGCTTCGACACCTCTGGAGCGACGCCGCCGCTGCGCATTACGATGCACAATCTTCGCCTTGAGCAGGAGGTCGACTTACGTTCCGCCGAGTCCGTGCTCATCGATGGCGCATCAGGTCACAAGGTGCAGACTTGGCTCATTCGTCCCCACAGCTTCGATCCCTCGAAAAAGTACCCTCTCGTCATCAACGTCCACGGGGGCCCCCAATACGAATGGACCGACTCTTTCCGCGGGGACTGGCAGGTTTTTCCCGGGGCGGGTTATGTCCTGGCTTTTCCGAACCCCCACGGGTCGACGGGTTTTGGCCAGGCCTACACAGACGCGATCTCCGGTGACTGGGCCGGTCGAGTATACGAAGATCTACTTGCTGTAAGCGATCACCTCGCCGCTTTGCCCTACGTCGACGAGCAACGCATAGGTGCGATGGGCTGGTCCTGGGGCGGCTATATGATGAACTGGATGATCGGACACACTGATCGTTTCAAGGCCGCTGCGTCGATGATGGGCATCTATGACCTCGCCTCCTTCTGGGGTACCACCGAGGAGCTGTGGTTCCCGGAGTGGGACTTAGGTGGTCTTCCCTGGAATTCCCAGGACTACACACGATTCAACCCTGCCTCGGCCGCGCGGGAGATGGGCCGCCTTAAGGTTCCCACGCTCATCATCAGCGGTGAGAAAGACTTCCGCATTCCCTATACGCAATCGCTCGAGCTGTTTACAGTACTGCGCCGGCAGGGCGTGCCTGCTCGGCTTATCGTCTTTCCCAACGCCGGGCACTGGCCCAATTGGTATGAGATGGCGTTGTATCACACGGCTCATCTCGAGTGGTTCCACGAGTATCTCGGAGGAGCCGCACCCCCGTTCAGTGTTGAAGCGTTTATTGCCGGTGAGGCCTTTACAACTGAGGGAGAGTAGCGCTGGAGATAGCCTCGTGGACCCTCTGGAATCAGGGAGCCGCTTCCGCCGCCTCTTCCAGAGAAAGTCGGCCGCTGAACACAGCCTCTTCGCCTTCCCAGTAGGAAAACGGAATGGCCTTGGCATCGCTATTGACCTTCCAAACGGTGTTCGGGATGGAAGCGCGATGGCTCGTCGTCAGCCGCTTCACCGAATCCCAGGCCCTCTTCTCAGGATCCCAACGTCGGGCCCAGATGTCCGAGCCCGCGGGATTTTCATCGAGGGAGAACAAGGCGAAGATTTCATTGCCATGAACGGTGAGCGCCGTATTGAAGTCGTACTCACGCTGAGTCTTGTGATTGACGAGCTCGTCGTACTTCCAGTGACCCCGAGCGCCCATAGTCTTATGCGCGTGGACGACGAGCCGCCTCGCACAGGTCCAGACGACATGCAGGGTGTCGTCGGCGCTTACGGCCAAGGCGTACTCCCGGGTGCGCTCTCCACGATCGCAGCGACGGGCATCAGAGAGGTCCCAAATCAAAGCGTCCTTTGGGGAGTCAAAAGCCCGACCGTTCCAGCGGTAATAGCGCAAGCTGGCTCGGTTGTTCGAACCCGACCAAACAACGAGAACGGGTCGTCCGTCGGCGTCGAGGGTGGCGCCGATGCGGATGTTGTCCCGGTGCATTTTCTCGACGAAGCCGCTTTCAAGGAGCTCGCCAGCATGGTCGTAGCGGAAGAAGCGCAGGTTGCCGGCTTCGGAGCGTGAGGTTCTGGTGAAGACGAAGAGTTCGTCGTCTGTCGCGATGAGGGTGCTGCGTTTACCGATTCCGGGGTCGGTCTCGATTTCCCAGCCCTTTCCGAAGGTCTCGGTTGAGTTCGCGGGACTTCCTATGAGCTTGACGAAGACTTTACGGCCGTGCGGGTAGGTGATGAAAAGATTGTCGTCATGGCCACATAGAGCGGCGTGGTTGTCGAGCCAGGCCGCGACCTCGCCGCCTGTCTTGCTGTCGAAGCTTCTGCGCGCCTCGTCTCGGAAGGCGTTGTAGCTCTCGCCCCCGTCATTCGAGAGGAAAAGCTGGTCGCGATTGTCCGCAATGAGCAACCAAACGCGGGAGCTGTTGGCGGGATCCATGTACATCTTCCAACGAGGCGTAGCGCGCGTGGGGTAGGCTTGCTCAGTCTTGATCACGAGGCCATCGGCGAAGACGGGTGTCAGGAACAGGATGGACAGGACTAGTGAAGGCCAGCGCATTGTCTATCTCCTTGGGGGACCATTGCGCGCCCCGAGGAGGGCACAAGGGGCTCAGAGCGTGCTGTGGCCCTGAGCATGGTTTTCGCTCTTTTCCCTTCAAAGCGCAACTTCGCGCGGTATGAGTTTGGCCCGTAAAGCAGACTGGCCAGGTGCGATTGACACCGATCGCCAGGCAAAGAGGCTCCCGCAGACGAGCATGAGATGGAATGCGGGGAACTTCGGATTAGTATGAATATACCAAGATAAGTGTGACGATGATGTTGCCAGAGGCCCTCCCCGCCGGCATCTCGCGGAGTGTGCATGACCTCGAGAAAAGCACAGATTATGACTTGGGCCAAATCAGGTGTGAACCGAGTAAAGCCGGCCCGGCGCGCCACGAGGAGATTCCTAGTTGTCCAAAGATATGCGTTTGATGATGTTGGCGATGTTGCTACTGCCTTTCCTGGTAGCCTGTAGGGGTGAGTCGGTGAACCTGATTGAGCGTCCGCGAGCACTGTCCGATGTCCCGGTGGCGGCCTGGGACGCCTTGGCGAATAAGAAGATCTATTTTGGGCATCAGTCCGTTGGCTTCAACATCGTCAAAGGGGTCGAAGAGCTGATGGCCGAGGATCCGAGGATCCGGTTGCATATCGTCGAAAGTACGGATCTTGCGGCCTTCGACGGGCCGGTCTTTGCGCATTACCGCGTGGGAAGCAATCGAGATCCGCTTTCGAAGAACACGGCTTTTTCGACTTTCTTGCTCGAGGGCATCGGCGATCAGGCCGACTTGGCGAGCTTCAAGTATTGCTACGTCGATGTCACCAAGGACAGCGATTTGCCACAGATCTTCGCGGAGTACAAGGCGACCATCAAGAAGATTCACGCAGCATTTCCTGAGCTGTGCTATCTGCACATGACCGTGCCGTTGCAGCAAGCACCGATCTCCATTAAGACTAAGATCAAGCTGCTTGTTGGCAGGGGCGATTTGTGGGAGTTTGACGACAATATTGCACGTAACCGCTTTAACGCCTTGCTGCTTGAGGAGTATGGGGGCCGTGAACCGATCTTCGATCTGGCAAAGTTCGAATCGATGCGTGATGACGGTAGCCGGGAGAGTTTCACAGTGCGAGGTCATCGGGTCTTCTCGCTCATGCCTGAATACACCGCTGATGGGGGCCATCTCAATGAGCGAGGGCGGCGCTTCGTCGCAGAGCAGTTCCTTGTCTTCCTGGCCACTCTATGAGGTGTTGTGTGCAACACAAAATGGGAAGATTACGCTCTACCGCTGAGAAGGAAGGAGTGCTCGTTTCGTGATGGTTCCGGCTTGGATGACTCGCAGGATCTTCCATCCCTTGTGGTCGCTCAAGGATGCCAGCAGCGTGCGTCGTGAAATGACTGTCGCGCAACGCGCTCAGTATCTCCCTTCCGCCGAACTCGAACGTCTTCGGTGGCGTCGTCTGCGTCGCCTGCTCGAGCATGCCGAGGCGCAGGTGCCCTACTACCGCGATCTCTTCCGCGAGCAGGGGCTGCGCGTCGCGGAGATTCGCGACTGGTCAGATTTCGCGAGCCTGCCGCCATTGACTAAGTCGATCCTTCAACGTGAGGGTGAACGTCTACGTGCCGAGCGCCTTCCCGATCCGAATGATGAGGCCATCCTGAATCGCACAGGAGGCTCGACCGGCCAGCCCTTGTGCTTCTATTCCAGTCGTCGTCGCGGTGAGATTCGCGAAGCGATCACAATCCGCCACAATCGGTGGACTGGTTGGCGGTTGGGGGAGCCGATGGCCGTGATCTGGGGCGCTGCTCAGGATCTGACCGGTCTTGTCGGTCTCAAGGCCCGACTGCGCTACGCGCTACTCGAGAAGCATCTCGTGTTGAATACGATGAGTATGGACGCTGAGCGCATGCGGGCGTTCGCGCGCCAGCTCCAGAAACACCAACCGAAAACATGGCTGGCCTACGCGAACTCTTCCTTGCCCTTTGTGCGCTTCCTGCGCGAG
>CAYSMT010000213.1:0-5581 GCA_964432135.1 uncultured Acidobacteriota bacterium | reverse complement strand
GTTCATGGTGTGCTCGTCGATTTGTTCGGCCATGGCGTGATGATCCTTGGTGAGTCGGGGATCGGCAAGAGCGAGTGCGCTCTCGAGCTCGTCACGCGAGGGCATCGTCTCGTCGCCGACGATGCCGTTGAGATCCGTCTGATCGAGGACGAGCTCATCGGCGCAGCTCCGGAGTTGTCGCGCTATTACCTCGAGGTGCGTGGGCTAGGTTTGATCAATACGCGCAACATGTTCGGCATTACTTCCGTGCGAGAAACCAAGGTCATCGAGCTCATCGTGCGCCTCGTGAAGTACGAGCCTGGACGGGCCTACGATCGTCTTGGTGATCGCGGAGGGAGTTGGCAAGTGCTCGGCCACGAGCTACCACTGACGGAGCTTCCCGTGGCGCCGGGAAGGAACCTTGCCGTACTTCTTGAGATCGCGGCACGCCAGCGACTGCTGCTTGAGCAAGGTTCGGATGCCGTTGGGGAGATTCAGGCCGCGCTCGCACGTCGCCTCGACGCGGCCGAGGAACCCACGAGCGGAGATGAAGGAGCCACGCCATGACTCGCCTCGCCGTGATCTCAGGGCTCTCGGGTTCGGGCAAGACCCTTGCCCTGCGTTGCCTCGAGGATCTGGGCTACTTTGCTGTCGACAACCTCCCCGTGCCACTGATCCGACCCTTTGTCGACCTGCTCGATCGCGGGGAGGACCAAGAACCCCGAGGGGCCTTCGTCGTCGATTCTCGCGAGCGCGAGCATCTCGAAGACGTTCCAGAGATCGTGGCGGGGATTCGCTCGGAGGATGCCGTTCGTTTCTCGTTACTGTTCCTCGAGGCGGGCAACGATGTCCTCGTGCGGCGCTTCTCCGAGAGCCGAAGACCGCACCCCGTCTCGGCGGCAGAAGGTCTCGGTGTACGGGAAGGGATCGAGCGTGAGCGCGAGCTGCTCTCACCGCTTCGCGGCTTGGCTGATCGTGTGCTCCAGACGGACACGCTTTCGCCCCACGAGCTGCGGCGTGCGATTCGCGAGGTACTTGATGAGGAGGAGGAGGCCGGGACGCTGCGCTGTCAGGTCGTTTCTTTCGGTTTTAAATACGGCGTGCCGCGAGATGTCGACATGCTTTTCGACCTACGCTTCGTCGAGAACCCCTATTTCGTGGCCAAGCTGCGTGCCCATAGTGGCCGGGATCAGCAGATTGTCGACTTCCTCGACGCACAACCAGAGTACGGCGAATTTGCAATCCGCGTCGAAGACATGTTGGCTTACGTCATGCCGCACTTCGTGCATGAAGGCAAGAGCTACCTCACCGTGGCCATCGGATGCACCGGAGGGCGCCACCGCTCTGTGGCCTTTGCCGAGCGGATCGGTCGCTTCCTCGGGCAGGCGGGATACAGCGCGGTGGTCGTGCATCGCGATCTCGAACGCAAAGCGCAACAGGAGCAGCGATGATCGGTCTTCTCGTGGTTACCCACGGCGGCCTTGCCGAGGAACTCGTCTGTGCGGCGCGCCGCATCGTTCCTTCGCCGGAGCCCATGGCATCCGTCGCCCTCGATTGGGACGAGGATCCTCAACAGATCCAGGAGCGCATCGCCGAGGCCCTCGAAGTCTTTGACGCCGAAGCCGTGATCATTGCGACGGACATGCTCGGCGGGACGCCTGCGAACTTGGCGATGACCTTCCTTGAGCAGGGTCGGGTCGAAGTCGTCACTGGGGTCAATCTGCCAATGGTCATCAAGTTTTCCAACCGGACGCGGGAGCTGACCCTTGATGAGCTCGCGCGCACCCTCGCCGAGAAGGGGCGTTCCCATATCACGGTTGCCGGGGAGATCCTCGCGGGCCAGCAGGAGGGTTGAGGTCATGGTGCAGGAAATCACGATCGTCAACGAGCTCGGCCTTCACGCGCGGGCGGCGGCGCGTTTCGTGGAGTTGGCGAATCGCTTCTGTTCACGGATCGAGATCATCAAGGGTTCGGAGCGCGTGGATGGTAAGTCGATCCTCGGCCTGCTGACTCTCGCTGCCGCCCAAGGCACACGGTTGATGCTCGATGTCAGTGGCCCAGACGAAGACAGCGCCATGTCGGCGCTGGTCGCCCTCGTCGCCAATGGGCTTGCGGGGGAGGCCTAGACGTGCCGATCTTCGACGGTTTGGTCGTCTCGCATGGCATCGCTCTCGGTCGTGCGCTCGTCATCGGCCGCTGGGAGCTCGAAGTCCCGCATTTCGTAATTGGTGATGAGGACCTCCGTGGCGAGATGCGTCGTTTCTGGCGCGCACGCCGGCAGGCCCGTGGCGAGATCGAGGTGCTGCGCGACGACACGGCGCGCTCACTCGGGGAGAAGTACGCGGCGATCTTTGATGCACACTTGATGATCCTCGACGATCGCAAGCTCGGGCGTGAGACCTTCGCTGCGATCCGAGAGCGCCGCGTGAACTGTGAATGGGCCCTGGCGATGACGGTACAACGCCTCCTCGCGGCCTTCGAACAGATGGACGACCCCTACCTGCGCGAGCGCGGCGGAGACATCTCAGACGTTCACCAACGGCTGCAACGTATTCTCGCAGCTCAGTCCGACCACCAACAACGCCGTCTCGATCTTCGCGAAGACACGGTCGTCGTTGCTCATACCTTGATGCCCTCAGACGCCATCTGGCTGCATCAGGAGAAGGTTGTCGCCTTCGTCACCGAGCAGGGCGGCCAGACCTCGCACACCGCGATTCTCGCTAACGCACTCGAGATTCCGGCCGTCCTTGGTGTGGAGGGGATCACTACGAAGGTGACCCAAGGCGAGGAGGTCATCGTCGATGGATTTCACGGTCGGGTTGCCATTGCGCCAGACGAGGCCTTGCGAGCCCGGCTGCTGAGCGATCGAGAGACCTTGGGGCGGATCGAGCGTGCGCTCGAGGAGGACCGCGGCGCGGTCGGGACAGTCGATGGGGTGACGTTGACTATCGCCGGTAACATCGAGTTTCCCGAAGAGATGAAGTCGATCAACCGCATGGGGGCGCACGGTGTGGGTCTCTACCGTTCGGAGTTCCTCTTCCTCTCGACCTCGCCGCGCCTGCCCACCGAGCAAGATCACTACGCGGCTTACCAGCACATCGCGGTGGCCGCCGAGGGGGAGCGCGTCATCATCCGCACGCTCGATCTTGGCGGGGAGAAGTACTTCCACCAGGTGCTCGCCAAGGGAGAGGCGAACCCCGTGATGGGGCTGCGCGGCGCACGATTTTGCCTGAGCCGTCCGGATATCTTCCGCCCCCAGCTTCGCGGGCTGTTGCGCGTTGCCGCCGAGACCGGAAACGTATGGGTTCTCGTACCGATGATTTCGAGCGTCGAGGAATGGCGCGAGGTATTGGCGGTTTTCGACGCCGTGAAGAGCGAGCTGATTGGCGAAGGGGTGGCCCTCGTCGATGTCCCCTTGGGGCCGATGATCGAGGTCCCCTCCGCAGCACTGTGCGCGGACGCGCTGGCGCGTGAGGCCGACTTCTTTGCGATCGGCACCAACGACTTGTTGCAGTACACCCTCGCCGTGGATCGGGGCAACCGTGCGGTGGCCTATCTGCACAACCCCTGGCATCCCGCTGTGCTGAGGTTGATCCGCGAGACGATTCTCGCCGGGCGTCGGGCGAGCATCCCCGTCAGTCTTTGTGGGGAGATGGCTTCCGACCCGTTGGGTGCATTGACGCTGCTGGGTCTCGGTTTGGTAGCCTTTTCATGCAATCCGATCGCATTGCCTGAGATCCGCTCGCTGTTACGGCAAGCGTCCGAAGCCGAGGCACGGGCCACGGTGCAGGAGGCACTCGCCCTGACGGATGGACGCGCCATCAAGGAAGAGCTGATAAACAGTTTCGGGCCCCTGATCGAGCGCGTGCTCGGCGAAGATCTCGCGTCTTCTCAGCCCTGATCGAGCTGATTCCGGCCCGGAATGCCGTCCAGACCACCATTGTGCGCTAGACTAAGCCCTTATCCCTCTTGCAGGCTCCGTGGCTGGGGGTGCAGCAGGGCATCCTCAGCCGGAAGCGAGCCGGAGCAAGCAGGCTGAGCATCAGGAGCGAGAGCCTCGCTGAGAGCTGCGGGGAAGGGGAGCGAGTCGTGGCAGCCGGAACGACAGGTCACGAGCGGCGTGGATTGCGGGCCAAGGAGGTCTGCCTCCGTATGGGTATCCAGCCCTATGTGCTTAAGTTTTGGGAGCGTGAGTTCCCGCAGCTTGGGCGCCGGGTCGGCGCGAAGCGCATCTATCTGGAGGAGACCGTTGCGATTGCCAGCGAGATCCAGCGTCTCGTCGATGAAGAGCGCATGACGCTCTCCGAGGCCCGGGCCGTACTCGAAGAGCGTTACCCGGTGGCTGCGCCGCAGGGGGTCTCCCCGCTCGCCTCCCGGGCGCCCCGAGCTGCGTCGGAACCTGCGCAAGGGCAGCAGATGGGGCTTTTCAAGCAGGTCGAGGAGAAGGTGCGCCAGCTCGAGCAGGAGCGACGCGAGGCTGGGCAAGAGCGGCGCGAGCTCGAAAAGCGTCTGCGCGCGAGCGAGAGAAAGGCCTCCCGCTTTGACGCGCTGCGCGAGCAGCTCGAAGAAAGCCAGGAAGCTCGCCGGCAAACCGAGCAGCGCCTCGCAAGGCTCGAGCGACAGCACGCGGAACACCTTGAGGAACTCGCCGGGGCGCAGGCCGGGCTCCAAGAGCTCGATCGTTTGCGCCAGAGGCTCGAAGAGCTGGAGACCCTCGCCAGCGAGCAAAACGAGCGCGCCGAACGTGCCGAGAGAGAGCTCGTTGAGGCGCGCAGCGCCTTCGCTCGGGAACGCGAGGACACCGTGGCCACAGCAGCGCTCCGCGAGCGAGAGCTTGCCCAAGAGTGCGCTTCGCTCGAGCGCGCTCACACTCTGGCACAGGAGCAGCTCGAGCAAGCGGCGGCGGCGGAGGAGTTGCTCGAGGAGTCCGCAGCGGAGCGTGATCGTCTCGTGGCCGAGCGAGCGGAAGATGCGCGTCAGTACGCGGCGCTCCGTCAGGCGTTCGCGGGAGAGCTTGGCTGCGCCCTTGACGAGTTACGGGCGCTACTGGGCTTGATCGACCGCGAGGCCGCGGCGCTCAAGGACTGCGACGCTTCTTGATGCAGCGCGGAGGGCCTCCACGAGCGTTTTTGCTTCGACTCTCTGGCGCGCGGCGAGCTCTTCGGTGGTAGAATCTCCCGCGCTGCGGCGCTCCGATGCGCCGCGTTTTTAGGCACCAAGGCTTCAAGAGGTCGGGGCGTGGCGCAGCCTGGTAGCGCACTCGCTTGGGGTGCGAGGGGTCGCGAGTTCAAATCTCGCCGCTCCGACCAACTAACGCTCTTTTAAGTCATTAAGTTGTGAGGCACAAGGAAAGACCCGATGCCGGGTCTTTCCTTGTCAGGCTTTGGAAGAAATCCAACGAGCAACCGCTGACAACGGCGAGGTCCGTGCGTGATTACTCGCCCGTGTTCCGAGGCATCCGCAGAGGGTTGCCACTGGTAGTGCTGCGGCATTGAGGGCTCTGCCTGGCGCGTCCATTGGCGCGTGAGGTGAGCTCTCAACGGTGCAGGCCTTCCCGCAACTCCGTGGCTGCGTTAGGGATTCCCCCTCTCCTCCCGCATCC
>CAYSMT010000212.1:0-5584 GCA_964432135.1 uncultured Acidobacteriota bacterium | reverse complement strand
TAGCCTTTTCAAGCACGGGCAGGAGCTCCTTCACCGGCGCGAGACGCAGGTCGAGCACCTCCCGCCGCAATCCGCGCAGCGCATCGGCCATCTCGTCACGAGCGCGCCCGGCGGCCGGGTTCTCGGCGAGACCAAGCAGATGCTCGAGTCGCTGCTGCGCGGACGAGAGTCTGAGCATGTACTCAGTGAGCTGGTCGAGACGGGGCGCGGAGACGCGCAGCGGAGGCAGAACACCCGCGCGCGCTCGGCGAGGAGCTGTGAGCGCGGGCGCCGCGCCACGCCTGGGCTGTGTGCCCACCGCCTCGCGCTCGATCCGATCGAGAATGCGGGACAGGCGTTCGATGGCAGAGGAGATGCTCGCGCACATCGCGGGATCGAGCGAGGCCTCACGGCGCCGGAGGTCCTCCACCGTCTCCTCAGCTAAATGGGCCTGTTCACGGAGCTGTTCGAAGCCGAGTGACGCCGCCATTCCTTTGATGGAGTGAAAACGCCGGAAGAGCTCATAGACACCCTCGGCTCCGATGGGTTCCCGAGCAAGTTCCTCCTGTGCCGCCTCGAGGTGCCGCCGAGCCTCTTCAAAGAAAATCGGCAGCAGGTCCAAGCTCATCTTTGCTCATCTCCTGCGTGGGGCCCCATCCACTGCTCAATCATCTCTCGCTCGAGGCACTCGATCTGTTGATCATTCGGCCCGGCCAAACGCAAAGCCTGAGCCGATGGCAGGAAGATGGCCAGATGCTCGAAAGGGGGTGCGAGAACGAGGGCGGCGGCGCGATCCAGAGCCGAGACCTGCTCGATGACGGGCTCATGGGCCAAGCGCTGAAGCGCCCAGGCTGACGCGGAAACCAGCGTCACCGCACGTCCTCCGACCTCACCGAGACCGACGACACCCGACGGCGCGAGGGGGACCGCAATAAGCTCCTCGATGGTCTCGACCCGACCCGCCAGCGCGAGAGGCACGCGCAGCGCGTGGGACACCCCATCGAGCACAAACTCCGACCTCATCCCGTCGGCCCCAGGCGAAAGCTTCCGCAGAGCTCACGAAGTCGCGCGGAGGTCTCGGCAAGGCCGACCGCGGAGGTCACCATCGAGTCCATCGAGGCGTTGTGCTGCATCACCGCGCTCGAGGTCTCCTCGATGCCCGCCGCACCCTCCTGAGCGATACGCGAGATCTCCTCAATGGCACAAACCAAGGCCCCGGTCGCTTCTTCTTGAGCCGCAGCGAGGCGGGTGATCTCCTCCATTCTCACGAGCAAGGGACCCGCCCCTGCCGCGATCCGACGCAAAGCATCACTCACGCCGCTGACGACCTCTCGCCCTGCGTTACCCACCGCCGTCGTCTCTCGCATCGATTGGATGACCGGTCCGGAGCCTGCATTGATCTGATCGGCGAAACCCGCGATGCGCTCAGCGTAGCGTCCCGCTCGCTCTGCGAGCAATCGAACCTCCTCCGCGACAACGGCGAAGCCTTCTCCATGCTCTCCCGCACGTGCCGCCTCGATGGCCGCGTTGAGCGCGAGCATATGGGTCTGCTGAGCGATCTGGGCAATCATGTCGACCGTCTTGTCGATCGAAGACGCCTGAGCACGAAAGCCCTCCACCGTGCTCGCCATCCGTCCCACTTGCTGGCCGATACGCTCGAGCTCCGCGTCGGCCCGTTCGGCAAGCTCTCGGCCCTGCCGAGCCGCATCCTCGGTGCGCCGCGTCAGCTCCAAAGCGCTCATCGCTCCCGCACCGATCTGCCGCGCATCGAGCGCAAGCTTGCGCGTCACCGCTTCCGTGTCGTGAATCCGCAGGGCGGTCTGCTCGGCACCGCCGGCCAGACGCGAAGAGGTCGAGGCGATCTCGCCAGTCAGACGCGAGAGCTCCTGCGCCGTCTCCGATAGATCGAAAGCCGAGACATTGACACGCTGGGAGCTCGACTGCAGCTCAGCTACGAGTTCGACGAGCGCGTGGCGCATGGCCGAGAAGGACTCGGCCAAGTCATCGATCTCGTCTCTTCCCAAGAGGTCGTCCGCACCGGGAACCTCGGCGCCGAGGTCTCCCTCGGCGATGACGCGCGCGGCCCGCGCAAGGCCCGACAGGCGACGCGAGAGCCGATGCGCAAGCAGCACAGCACCGCCCAGGCCAAAGAGCATCATCGCGAAGAGTGAGACGAAGAAGGCCCCCAAACCGAGCTGGCGCTCGAGCGTATGTGCCGCGACCACAGCGAGCCCGGAGAGCACGGCGACAAGCATGAAGGATGCGGCCAGCTTGTTTTTCATCCAGGAAACACTCCATGAAGCTCAACGGGAGCTGTGGCGAAGTTGGATACTACTGATCGAATATAGGGAGACCTGGAGCTTCGGCGCCATCTCACAAAAGGCATTCACGGACCCTTCGTCTGGAGTTCTATCGGGCTGCTGCTCCGGCAAGACGCAGCGCGGGGGCCAGTCCGCTTCGCACGCGAAAGTGAGAGAAAGGACGGGTGCATCGTCGTGAACGAGAGCAAAAACAAGCTCGCCGGCAACGAACCGCCGGTCTTTCCGTCACGCCATCATGAGGACTCGATGGGTGTCTACCTCCACCTGCCGTTCTGCCGCGAGCGTTGTGCCTATTGCGATTTCACGATTCTGACCCGGCAAGAGCAGCGGATCGACGCCTACCTCGAAGCCCTCGAGGCAGAGATCGCGCGCTTCTCGCGCGAGCGAGGATGCCGTCGCGCCGATTCCGTCTACTTCGGCGGAGGAACACCTTCGAGGATTCCGGGAGAGGGTATCGCGAACCTGCTGGACGCCGTCGCTGCGGCGTTTCAACTCGACGAGGACACCGAGATCTCGATCGAGGCCAACCCCGAGGACATCACCGCCGAGAAGACGCACCACTGGCGCACCGCCGGGGTCAACAGAGTTACCCTCGGCATCCAATCCATGCAGGCTCGAGGACTCGCACGTCTCGGCCGCCCCGGCCACGTCGAAGATGTCTTTCCGGCTCTCGAGCGACTGCGAGATGCCGAGCTGCCCACGATCGGGGCTGATCTGATTTTCGGGGCTCCCGGCCAGAGCCCCGAGCAGTGGCACAGCGAGCTTGACGCCTGCCGCGAACTCGAGCTCGATCATCTCTCTTGCTACGCGCTCGAGACGACGGGACGTACACCTCTCGTCCGCGCCATCGAGCGAGGCGACGGCCCCCTTTGCGACCCCGATCTTGCTGCCGAGCTTTTCGAGCAAACGCGAAACCGGCTGCTTCGGGAGGGCTGGCAACACTACGAGATCTCAAACTTCGCCCGTCCCGGCTCCATGTCCCGTCACAATCTCAAGTACTGGAGCGACACTAATTATGCCGGCTTCGGTCTGGCGGCAGCCTCCTATGTGGATGGTGAGCGCTGGACGAATCCTCGGGGGTATGCCGCTTACCTGCGCGCAGCAAGGGGCGGGCAGGATCGGCCTAAACCAGAACCTTACGAGCCTTCGCGAAGGGCCGGCGAAGCGCTTGTTTTCGGGCTGCGACGACTGGCCGGTGTGCGCCTCGAACGCATCGCGGAGCGCTATGGGGTGGAACAGCTCCGCGCGCGCGAGGCGGCCATCGCTCGCGCGATCGACCGTGGGCTCGCTGTGCGCGACGGTGACCGGCTCCGGCTGAGCGAGGCCGGCCTACTTCTCGCCGACGAGTTCTTCGCCGAGCTGATCTGAACCCCCCTCCCGAAGGTATTTTTTCTCCGCACGGCACCGGATGAGCTGGTGACATGCACCGGGATCTCCGAGCGAAGGCGGTCTCAAGAAGGGCCATCGCGAAGACACCGGGCCTGCTGATCATTGCCGCGTCTTTGGGGTATCATGCAGCGTTGCGGAACCCGTCCCCACCCAGGCGCGGGCGTGGAGGTTGTGTGGAATTTTGGCTGAACGAAGAGCAGGAGATGATTCGGGCGGCCGCCCGAGACTTCGCCAAGAAAGAACTCGAGCCCCATGTTCGGGAGTGGGATCGCGATGCTGTGTTTCCCCAGGAGGTCTTCCGCAAGGCCGGAGAACTCGGCTTTCTCGGTGTGCTGATCCCGGAGGAGTATGGCGGTGCCGGTTTCGGCTATGTGGAATACGTCACGATCGTCGAAGAGATCTCCAAGGTCGACCCCGCGATCGGGCTCGGCATAGCAGCCCACAACAGCTTATGCACCGGCCATATCCACCAGTACGGCAGCGAGGAGCAAAAGCGCAAGTACCTCCCCAAGCTGGCTACAGGCCAATGGCTCGGTGCCTGGGGTCTGACTGAACCCACCGCGGGTTCCGATGCAGGGGGCACGAAGACAACGGCCGTGCGCGACGGCGACGGATGGCTGCTCAACGGATCAAAAACCTTCACGACCCATGCGGGCGTCGGGCAAGTCGCGGTGCTCATGGCGGTCACGCAGCCGGAGAAGGGGCATAAAGGCATCTCGGCTTTCATCGTCGAGACCTCAAATCCGGGCTACAGTGTCGGCAAGCACGAGGACAAACTCGGCATGCGGGCTTCGGATACTTGTGAGGTCGTCTTGCAAGACTGCCACCTTCCCGCCGATGCCCTCATCGGTGAAGACGGCAGCGGTTTCAAGGCCGCTATGGGCGTCCTTGACGGAGGCCGCATCTCCATCGCCGCCCTCGCGCTCGGGACGGGTGCCGGAGCGCTCGCTCACGCCATCGCTTACGCCAAAGAGCGCGAGCAGTTCGGACGGCCGATCGGCACCTTCGGTGCCATCCAGGCCATGCTGGCAGAGATGGCCACCGACGTTGATGCGGCTCGCCTGCTGACCTACCGTGCTGCCGCGTTGAAAGACAAGGGCAAGGTCGTCACGAGGGAATCAGCCATGGCGAAGCTGCGGGCTGCGGAGATGTCGGTTCGTGTCGCCAACGATGCGATCCAGGTCTTTGGCGGTTACGGTTACACCAAGGATTACCCTGTCGAAAAGTATTACCGCGACGCCAAGCTCTGCACTATCGGCGAGGGCACGTCGGAAATTCAGCGCATGGTCATCGCCCGGCAGATTCTAGGGCGGCTTTGAGAGCCCGCTCTCGCCCCTGGTCGGCTGAAGGGGAAGGGCAGGTTGTGAGGAGTGGCAGTGAAGCTGACAGAGCCTCGTTTGGATCACATTGGGATCACCGTCCGCGAGCCGCGGGAACGGCTCCAGCTATGGTCCGATCTGCTCGGATTGCCTCTCGAGCGCGCTGAGGTCGTCGCCTCTGAGGGTGTGCGAACTTGGTTTCTCAACGCTGGCGGCGTGCACCTCGAGCTCCTCGAAGCGCTCGACGAGGACGGTCCCGTTGCCCGCCATCTCGACAAGCGCGGGGAAGGGATCCATCACATCTGCTTGGCCGTCGACGACCTCGACGCGCACCTTGCCGCTCTTGCGGCGCGTGGCATAGAAGCGCTGTCCCCGGGGGTTCGCCCGGGGGCGGGGGGGCGTCAGGTCGCTTTCTTGCACCCCAAAGCCACGGGGGGGGTGTTGCTCGAGCTAAGCCAGCCCGCCACATCGGCTTCCCTCAAAGCGACGACACCAGTCGATGCAACCCCTTTCGCCAGTGGACGCCTCGGTATCGCCTACCTCCGTGATCCGCGCGAGCAAAACAGCGGAGAACGA
>CAYSMT010000211.1:0-5595 GCA_964432135.1 uncultured Acidobacteriota bacterium | reverse complement strand
CATCGCCTCCGCACGCAAGAGACGTGCCACCTTCACATCGAAGGCACTTCTGGCGCCTGTGCTCGCTTCTGTAGGCATCGGGCCACAGCTCTGTGTCCCGAAGGGGACGCCAGTTAGAGGCTCAGTCGGGATCGGAGAGGGTGACGGCCGTCCCGTAGACGAGAAACTCCGCGGCATTGTTGAGGATTTCGGCGGAGACGAAACGCGTCGCAACGACGGCATCGGCGCCAAGCCGCTCGGCGTCCTCAACGAGGCGATCGAGGCATTGCTCGCGCGTCTCGGCGAGCATTTTTGTGTATTCCGGGATCTCGCCCCCGACGAGCACGCGCAAGAAAGCCATGATGTCGCTGAAGAAGGGTCGCGCCCGAACGGCACTGCCCTTGGCTAGCCCGAGGGTCGCCGTGATTTTGCGGCCCGGCACCCCGTCGCAGGTGACAACAATCATCGATTCACCCTGTCGTATCTTTCGCTGCGCATCGCGCGGAGACGATCTGCAATGGCGGCCATGAGCAGGAAGGTCAGGCCTGCCATGACGGCGCCGACGCATAGGCGCTCCCAGAGCGGAATGCCCTGATCGAGGAAGAAGGCCACCACGGTGCCCACGAAGAGCGCCATCGCCCCCGGTCCCAGGAGGGTCCAGCCGAGGCCTAGGCTGCCGCGGGAGACGATGCGCAGGGCGATGGCATCCCACTCCTGCTCGCTGACCTCGGGGGGGGGCAGGCTTAGCCGAAGTTGTTCGCGGAGGAGATTGAGCTGCTCATACTTCTTAAGCAGCTTCGGATCTTCGGCGATCTGGGCCCGCAAACGCCGCGCCTGCTCGTCGGGGAGTGTGCCGTCGATCAAAGCGGAGAGCTGATCCTGCGGATCCGGAGGGCTCATGATCGGCCTCCTGGCAGTTTGCTATGGAAGTGGTCCAGTCGTTCGCGCAGCCGGGCGCGGGCGCGGTGGATCAGCGAGGCGAGAGTGCCGTGGCTGATATCGAGGAAGGCCTCGATGCGAGCGTAGGGCCAATCGAGAACATCGCGGAGGATGATTGCCTCGCGCTCCTCCTCACGTAGGGTCCGGATCGCGCGCCGCAGCTCGTCGCGTAGCTCCCGGTTCATCAGGTTCTCTTCGGGGTCCGGGCGCGGTGAGCGCGGATCGGGAGCTCCCCACTCGCGGCGCTCCTCGATCGACGCGTGGCGGCGGTATTTCCGTCGTCGTAGCCGATCGAGGCAAACGTTGCGCAGGATGCGCGTCAGCCAAGCTCCCAAAGGCAGCTTTGGGTCGTAGCGATGCGCAGCGGACAGAGCCTTGCGCAAGGCTTCCTGACAGGCCTCCAGGGCGTCTTCGCGGTTTTGCAGATAACCCCAGGCAAGACCAAACATGCTGTCGCGGTGTTCGGCGAGCATCTCGCGCACCGCATCGATCTCCCCGTGGCGTGCGCGTTCAAGCAACAACTGAGCATCGTTCTGCGACGTGGTGGCCGCGCGCGGGGGGGGGGCGGCGAAGGTTTCAGCAGCGAGCATGGCGTCATCTCCCGGCACCTCTACGTGCTCGTCGTCGGGTTGTTTCTTCATTTCTGCCATGTCAATGCTGACCCCAGCCGAGCTTGTCCCGTAACACACGGAAGTAGCTGCGTCCCGGGGGTCTTACGAGACGAACCGGCGTTTCGCAGCGCGCGATGACGACGCGCTCCTCTGGCGCAAAAGGAAAACCCACTTGCCCATCGAGCGTCACCTGGACGTTCTTCGTCCGTTGTCCCTTGGCCAAGCGGACGGTGATTTTCGCGTTGCCGGGGAAGAGCAGTGGGCGCTGGGATAGGCTGTGCGGGCAGATCGGCGTCACGACGAGAGCATCGACGCCGGGAAGAACGAGCGGGCCTCCCGCCGCGAGGGAGTACGCCGTGGAGCCCGTCGGTGAGGCGATGATCAGCCCATCGGCGCGAAAGTCGGTGACCCATTCTTCGTCGAGCAGGACCGAGAGCACGAACAGCCGAGCGAGGTTGCGCTTGGAGAAGACGACGTCGTTCATCGCGACGTGGTGTGAACGGGCCGGGGCGCCATTTTTCCGAACCGTGAGCGGCCAACGTTTTTCGATCGGTGCGCGGCCCTCGAGCACGGCGTCGAGTACGTCTTCGACTTCTCCGCAGCGGGTCTCGGTCAGAAAACCGAGGCTCCCGAGATTGACGCCGAGAATTGGCAATGAGCGTGAGCCGACGGCTCGCGAGGTGGCCAGAAGCGTGCCGTCACCACCGACGCTGATGACGAGATCGGCGCGATCGACGGCCTTTTCTCTCAAGATCGAGGCCTCCCGATCGAGAACTCGGGCGGTCGTGGGATCAGCGAGCATGTCGACGCCGTGGCGTTGAAGACACGCCGCGATGTGGCCGAGAACCTCTCGTGCGTCGGGATGCGGCTTCGAGAACACGGCGACCTTCTTGTAGTCGCTCCTGGTCATCTCGTCGCTAGTCACGGGTGACCTCCTCGCGCACTGTGTCATGAAGCGCGGCATCATCCAAGCCTTCTCCCGCTGCAGCGCGGATAAAGACCTCTCGGTTGCCCTTCGGCCCGGCGACCGGCGAGGCGCGCACGCCCAGGACGCCCCATCCGCGACTCGCGATGAAGTGCGCGACGGCGATCACGGCTGCGGCGCGCAGAGAAGGGTTGCGCACGACGCCCTTGCGGCCGACCTGGTCGCGGCCGACCTCGAACTGAGGTTTGACCATGGCGAGAAGCTCGCCGTCGGTGAGCAGCGGAAAGATGGCGTCGAGTACGAGGGTGAGGGATATGAAGGACAGGTCGACGGTTGCCAGGTCATAGGGCGGTTCGACCTGCTCCGGCGTCAGGTAACGTGCATTGACTCGTTCGACGACGTGCACCCGCGCATCGGAGCGCAGCGAGGCGTCGATCAATCCCCGGCCGACATCGAGGGCCGTCACATGAGTGGCGCCTCGTCGCAAGAGCACCTCCGTGAAGCCACCCGTCGAAGCGCCAACGTCGAGGCAACGCTTTCCCAGGGGATCAACACCAAGGCTGTCAAGCACGCCCGCTAGCTTTCCGCCGGCGCGCGAAACATAGGGGCGTCGACCGGGGAGAAGCTCGAGCCGCGCCTCCTCCGCCACGGGTGTTCCGGACTTCTCGCGCTTCTGGCCATCGACGAGGACGCGTCCCGCGATGATCAACGCCTGGGCCTTCTCGCGAGTGGGCGCGAGCCCGGCGCGGGTCAGAGCGAGATCCAGGCGAAGCTTGCGGCTCGGTGGGGTCACGACGAACGCTCGACTGAGAGCCGAACCAGACCCCGAAGCATCTCGGCTTGCGGACCCAACCCTTCGAGGGCTTCGAGTGCCGCTGCGGTGAGCGCCCGCGCTCTTCGCGACGACTCCTCCAAGCCGACGACGGCTGGCCATGTGGCCTTGCCCGCGGTGGCATCCTTTCCGACCGTCTTGCCGAGCTGTTCCGTCGTTGCTGTTTGGTCGAGAATGTCATCTTGGATCTGAAAAGCAAGGCCCATCTTTTGTCCGATCTCGTCGAACAGATGCGCCGTCCGCTCCGGCGCTCCGGCGGCCTGGGCTCCGAGGCGGTGTGAGGCGGCGAGCAGCGCGCCGGTTTTCAAGCGATGGATGTGGCGCACGGTGTCTTCGTCTGGTGTCCGGCCCTCGGCGAGCATGTCGAGGACTTGGCCTCCCGCCATGCCGGTGGGTCCGGCAGCGCGTGCCAGAGTGGCCGTCATGGCGCGGACGCGGCTGTCAGAGAGCGTAGCGCGAGCGAGGATCTGGAAGGCGAAGGTGTGCAGGGCGTCTCCAGCCAGGATGGCCAGGGCCTCTCCATAGACGACGTGGGTTGTTGGGCGTCCCCGGCGAAGGGCGTCATCATCCATCGCGGGGAGATCGTCATGGATCAGGCTGTAGGTATGGATCATCTCCACTGCGAGCGCCGGTGCCAAGGCTTCGGCCGCAGAACCCCCCGCGGCGAGGCAGCTCGCGCGGATCAACAGAGGACGCAGCCGCTTGCCGCCGCCCATGACGGCGTAGATCATTGCCTCGCGCAACTTCGCGGGCGTCTCAGCTTCCTGCGAAAGAGCCGCCTTCAGCTCCTCGTTGAACTCCTCACGCCAAGCTGTCACCTGCTCACTGAATGAGCTCATGGTGCATCCGCCTCGTCTTCCGGGAACGCGAGGGTTTCGGTCTCGTCGCTGTCTCGGGATAGGAGCCTTTCGACCTTCATCTCCGCGGCGCTCAGGCGCTTTTCCAACGCGAGCGAGAGCGCGACGCCCTCCTCGAAGAGTTGCAGGCTCTTTTCAAGCTCGAGATCGCCTTCCTCGAGTAGGGAAGCGATTTCCTCGAGACGCTCGATCGCGGCTTCGAAGGGCAGGTCATCAGGCGTTTTCCCGGCCCTCTCCTTCTGACTCATCTCCGGTCTCCTGCCGTCGCTGTCGCGACGGAATGATGTCCTCGACGACGGCGCGCGCCGCCCCGGAAGCGAAGCGTAGGTGAAGCATATCGCCTCTCTTCAGTTGGCGCGCGTCGCGCACGATGGGGCCAGAGCGGGCACCTAAACGCGCCAGCGCATAGCCACGAGCAAGCACCGCGAGAGGTGAGAGGGCGTCGAGGCGCGCGGCGGCGACGCCGATGCGCCGGCGGTTCCGGTCCAGGCACGAGCGAAGGCCGCGCAGCAAGCGATCCCGAGCGCCAGCTTGGCGTTGGGCGCGACGGTTGAGAGTGCGTTGCAAATGCTCGGGAGTGAGACGCGCTCTCGTACTGCTCAGGCGGCGACGCAGCGTTGCGAGCTGAAGTGCCATGGCGCGTTCCTGGCCATGGGCGAGTTCGGCAAGGTGCATGCGCTGTCGTTGCAGATGCTGGGACATCTGGGCGACACCGCGGGCGCCCAGGGCGCGCTCGAGGCGTGAGCGCGTGCGGGCGAGACGGAGCTTGAGTTCTCGGACGAGGCGGGTGCGCAGCTCGAGCACGCGTTGCTCAAGCGCGAGTCGCTCGCGGACGACGAGCTCGGCCGCAGCGGAGGGGGTCGCGGCACGCAGGTCAGCAGCAAGATCGGCAAGAGTGGTGTCGATCTCGTGTCCGATACCGGTGACCACGGGGGTAGGGCAGGAGGCGATCGCGCGCACGACCCGTTCGTCGTCAAAGGCGTCGAGATCTTCTCGTGCTCCACCGCCTCGGATGACAAGCAGCACGTCGAGGGAGGCTCGTCCAAGAGCCTGAAGTGCGTCGATGATCTCCGCAACGGCCTCCGCTCCCTGGACACGGGCCGGAGCGACGAGGACCGACACGCCAGCGAAGCGTCGCCGTAGAACACGCAGCGCGTCACGCAGCGCGGCCCCACTCAACGAGGTGACGATGCCGATACGTTGCGGAACGAGTGGGAGGGGTTGCTTGCGTTCCGAGGCGAACAGCCCCTCGGCGCGAAGCCGCTGCCGTCGTCGTTCGAGCGCGAGGGCTTTGGCTCCCTGGCCTCTGGGCTCAAGGGTCTCGATGACGAGTTGGTAGCGTCCCTGAGGTGGGTAAACGCCCGCGCTGGCAAGGGCGAGAACCTCGAGGCCGTCGGTAGGCGCGAAACGCAGCCGGCTGTTGCGCCCGCGGAACATCGCGCATGAGACACT
>CAYSMT010000210.1:0-5620 GCA_964432135.1 uncultured Acidobacteriota bacterium | reverse complement strand
CTTTTTGTGGCGGTGGGGAGGCGCTACCGGACGCTCAAGCTCGTCGAACCGCTCAAGCTCCTCAACGGGGGGCGCACGGTTGTGCTCGAGGCGGTCGATGGTCTCCCGTCTGGGAACTGGGGCTTGGTGCAGGTTCTGACAGGGCCGATGGGTGTCGCCCTCCAAGGCGAGGGCGGCAGCTTTACGCTCCCAGCAGGCAACCGGATCACGACTCCCTTCGCCACGGAGGTGGCGCCCGAGAATGCGAACTTCGGCGTTGCCGAGTAGCTGGACTCGGCAGGAAGGTGCGGCCATGACAGACCGAAAAGATCATTTCAGGGCGATGGCGCTCATGTTGGTTTTTCCGCTCGCGATGCTGCTGCCGCCCGCGGTGGTGGCGGGTGAGATCACCCTCGCATGGACCGCCGCGGAGGATGCCGTGACGGCGGGTTACGAGCTCGAGGTGCTCAGCCTCGATGGCCGACAGCTCCAGCAACTCGATGTCGGCGATGCTACGCGTGCCGTCGTCACAGAGCTTGAAGACGGGGTTGTCTACCGTTTCCGTGTGCGCCCCTACGATGCCTGGGATCATCTCTCGAGCGAGACGAGCCGGGAGGTCGTCAGCATGCCCGCGCCACGCATCGATGCCATTAGCGGCGAGGCTGTGGGCGTCAAGCCCATCCGGGTCTCCCTCGAGGGAGCGAACTTCGCCGATGGGGCGTGGGTCGTGGCGATCGCCAAGGGGTTGATTGTCGAGAACACCGTTGTTATCCGTCACGACCTCGCCATCGTGACCCTGCGTCGCGAAGGGGAGGCCCTTCGGGCTGAGCCCGCCGAGCTGCTCGTCGTCAATCCGGTGCCGAAGGCCGAGGCCTACCTGCGCGCCCACCCCGAACTCCTCGATTTCGATCGTTCCGGGCAGGTTGATGAAAAGGATCTCGAGACTCTGGAGGCTCTCTTTGGCGTTGGGCGTTCGGATCCGCGTTTCCGCCCCGAGCTCGATCCCACGGGCGATGGCCTGATCGACGGTGCCGATCTGGCCATGTTACGTTCACTGCTCGCCCGACGCCGGCCGAGTCGACTGCGAGGGAGGCCTTGACGATCGGGCGTGCGCCCGCGACATTCGACACGGGGCGGGATCTACTCCCCGGACGAGTGTCGGGAGCGAGACGAGAGCGCGTGCTGTCAGGAAGAGACTCTTTTTTTCGGCGAGTTGTCGAGGGAATGCGCTGCGGCATCGTGACCGTGGACCGGGAGGGTTGTGTTCTCACGGTCAATGACCTCGCGCGGGAGATCCTCGACATCGAAGACCCCGTCGAATCCGGTCGACCCGTGGACGAGGCCCTGGCCCGTCACCCACGCCTCGCGGAGGTGCTCGTCGATTCGCTCGAGATGTCACGCCTTCCGAATCGTGCGGAGATGGAGATTCGCTCGCGCGAGGACGACGGTCGTACCATCGGCTTCACGATCTCTCCGATCGCGGATGGCGAGGACGTGCTCGGCGTCGCTTGTTTCTTCAAAGATCTGACCCAGGTCGAACGCCAGGAAGAGCAGGAGAGATTACGCGATCGTCTCGCGGCACTTGGGCAGATGGCTGCGAGCATGGCCCATGAGATTCGCAATCCGCTCGCCTCGATCGATGTCATGGCCTCACTGCTTAAGCGCAAGTTGCGCGCACGAGGTGAAGAGCAGGAGTTGGTCGAGAAGATTGCGGCCGAGGTGGCTCGTCTTAACCGTACCGTGACCCAAGGGCTGGAGTTCGCGCGCCCCCTCGTGCCCGAAAGGCAGGCCGTGGCGCTTGATGAAGTGCTCACGCAGTCCGTCTCGGAGGTTCAGGCCCGCTATCCAGAGAGCGCCGTATCCATCCGCTGGCTTTTCGATGACGCGCTGCCGGCATCACCGATCGATGGGGCGCTGATGCGCCAGGTCTTTGTCAACATTCTCGCCAATGCCTACGACGCGCTTGGTGGGCACGGCGAGATCGAGATCGCGATCTGTCCTGTGTCTCGCCCCGATCGCGAGCCGGGGGCGATCGACGTCGTCATCAGAGATACAGGCCCCGGCATTCCCGAAGATCTGCAAGACAAGATTTTCTACCCCTTCGTTACCACCAAGGAAAACGGGTCCGGCATTGGACTCGCGATGGCCCGGAAGATCGTCGAGTGCCACCATGGCATGATAGATGTGGAGTCGACCCCAGAGGGAGGCACGGCGTTTCGAGTGCGCCTCCCACTGCAGGCCGAGCTCTAGCGGAGCTTCCATGCGCAAGATTCTCGTGGCGGAAGACGAACGTAATCTCCGGGAGGGGATCGCCGAAGCTTTCCGCGATGCGGGCCACGAAGTCGTCGAGGCCGCGGCCGGGGACGAGGCGCTGACCTGTGTCGAGGAGCAGGTCTTCGATTTGGTGATCACCGACTACAAGATGCCGGGCATGGATGGGCTCGAGCTCCTGCGTCGGATCCGCATGGTCAACGACACGACGGCCGTCATCATGATGACGGCCTACGGCACTGTGGAGGGCGCGGTGCAGGCGATGCGCCTCGGCGCTTTCGACTACATTCAGAAGCCCTTCAACCTCGAGGAACTCGAGCTCAAGGCTGAGCGAGCCCTCGATCACCGGCGCCTGCTTACGCGGCTGCAGGCGATCGATCGCCGGGAGATCGTTGGGCAGTTTGACAACATCGTTGGTGAGTCGCCCTCGATGCGTCAGGTCTTCGATGTCGTGACCAAGGTGGCGCCGAGCCACGCCAATATCCTCGTGCTTGGCGAGACGGGGACGGGCAAGGAACTCATCGCCCAGGCGATCCATCGTCACTCCCATTGTAAGGACGGCCCCTTCGTCAAGGTCAACTGTGCGGCTCTCGCTGAGAACCTGCTTGAGTCTGAGTTGTTTGGCCACGAGCGTGGTGCGTTCACCGGGGCGGAGCGGCAGCGAGCCGGACGCTTCGAACTCGCCAATGAGGGCACGCTTTTCCTCGACGAGATCGGCACGATGTCTGCCGGCACCCAAGCCAAGGTGCTGCGCGTGCTTCAAGAGCGCGAGTTCGAGCGTCTCGGTGGTACGCGTACGATTCGCTCGGATGTGCGCCTGATCGCTGCGACGAATCGCGATCTCGAGCAGGCGATCATTGACGGCGACTTTCGCGAGGACCTCTACTTCCGCCTCAACGTCGTGACGATCCGCATGCCGCCATTGCGCGAGCGCAAGGAAGACATCATTCCGCTGGCGACTTACTTTCTCCAGCGCTTTGCGGAGGATCTCAAAAAGCCCATGCGCGGCTTCTCGCCTTCGGCCCTGCGTCTATTGACTCGGCACAACTGGCCCGGCAACATCCGCGAGCTCGAGAACGCCATCGAGCGTGCCGTCTTGATGTGTGAGGGGCAGGTGCTCGAGCCGAAAGATTTGACTCTCGGCACAGCCGGTGGCGTCGGTGCCGAACGCTCGCGGATGTCGGCGGTGTTGCGCCTGCCGGCTGACGGAATGCCCCTTGACGATCTGGAGAAGATGGCCATCCTCGAGGCGCTGCGGATGAACGACTGGATTCAGAAGGATGCCGCACGCTTCCTCGGCATTAGCAGCCGAGTGATGAACTACAAGATTCAAAAGTACGAGATCACGCATACGCGTTGGGCCCGCAACCGCACCCCGCAGTAGGTGTTGCCGGCACGAAGCCTCTCCGGGACAGGAGTGCTGCTGAGGTGCCGGCTGTCGTATCGAGGTCGCGTGGGCCGCCCGCATAGTTCATGAACCTTCGAGGCGATAAGTTCGAAGATGCCTGCTGGATGGCCTACAGGGAGACGTTTGCGAGTGGGCTGTAGCCGGAGTTCGAGTCGCAGGCTGTGAAGCAGCGAGTACGGGAACAGCGGTCAGCGCATCAACGCGTTGCCTCGAGGGACTCGCGAAGAGCCTGGGCCACACGTTGCACTTGCTCTTCCTTCATCGCGTTGAAGAAAGGGAGCGCGAGGGTGCGCGAGGCGACGGATTCGGTGACGGGGAACATGCCTTCGCGGAGTCCGAAGCGTTCGCGGTAGAAGGGCTGCAGGTGGATGGGGAAGAAGTAGTTGCGGCAGCCGATTCCCCGGCGCGTGAGTTCGGTGAGCAGGGCGTCGCGTCGGTCGCGGTTCGTTCCCTCGCGAAGGGAAACGACATAGACGAACCACGAGACACGCTGCCCAGGTCCGCCGGAAGTGGGGCAGACGATCTCCTCGAGATCGGCCAGAGCCTCCGCGTAGAGCTCGAAGATGCGCGCGCGCGCGCGAATGAAAGACTCCAGACGCGCGAGCTGCACGCGGCCGAGTGCGCAGAGGATGTCCGGGATGCGGTAGTTCCAGCCGAGTCGAGGGTGCCCGAGCCAGGTTCCGTCGCTTCCGCGGCCCTGGTTGCGCAGCGAGCGGATCGTGTCCGCGAGCTCTTCGTCGTTCGTGACGACGAGGCCGCCTTCACCGGTGGTCATCTGCTTGTTGGGATAGAAGGCATAAACGCCGGCGCGGCCGAAGCTGCCGGCCATCCGTCCGTCGAGGGTCGTTCCGATCGCCTCACAGGAGTCTTCGATGACGACGAGATTGTGCCGGCGGGCCAGATCGAGATAAGCCGGCATCGGGCAGGCTCGCCCGAAGACATGCACCGGCAGGAGGCCGCGGCAGCGCTCGTTGAGCGCGGCTTCGGCGGCGGCAGGATCGAGGTCCCAGGTCGCGGGATCGATGTCCGCGAAGATCGGTCGGACGCCCTCGAAGAGCAGGCAGTTCGCCGAGGCGATGAAGGAGAAGGGGGTCGTGATGACCTCGTCGCCCTCCCCGAGGCCAAGCCCATGCACGATCAGATGCAGCCCCGCCGTGCCCGACGAAACGGCGATCGCGTCGGCCGTCCCCGCGTAGCGCGCGGCCTCCTGCTCGAAGGCGACGAGTTCGGGCCCCAGGCTGAGCTGCTGGCGTTCGAGGACACCGACGACGGCATCGATCTCGGCTTGGCCGAGATCCGGCGCTGCCAGCGGGATCTCCTCAGGTGTGTTCACGCGTCCGTGTTCTCCGTTGCGGAGCCTGCTTCACCCCGGGTCACGATGAAGCCGGAACAGCATACGCATTTTTTCCTGCCATGTCGTCGGACGCGGCGGCCGCCGCGAGTGAGGCGCGATAGACTGCACCTCCGGCGGGTGAAGCGTATTATGCCTGATCACCGCGACACGGTCACCGCCGGGTGTTCGAGCTTGATGTGGATGTCCAGGAGAAAGGGCTGATGACCGACGAGCGGGTGGACTGGAACACCTATTTCATGAGCATCGCCAGACAGGTTGCCACGAGGAGCACCTGCGACCGCAAGCAGGTCGGCGCGGTCATCGTGCGTGATCGACGCATCCTGTCGACGGGCTACAACGGTTCGATCCGTGGCCTGCCCCATTGCGACGAGGTCGGACATCTGATGGAAAACGGCCATTGTGTACGTACGATGCATGCCGAGGCGAACGCCATCGTGCAGGCTGCGGCGAACGGTGTGCCGATCGACGGTGGCGAGATCTACATCACCGCGAGCCCCTGCTTCAACTGTTTCAAGCTGGTTGCCAACGCCGGGATTCGGAAGATCTACTTTGGTGAGTTCTATCGCGACGAGCGCATCTGGGACTTTGCACAGCAGCTCAACATGGAG
>CAYSMT010000209.1:0-5641 GCA_964432135.1 uncultured Acidobacteriota bacterium | reverse complement strand
AATTCACCTTAGCTCGCCCCGGAAACTGTCCAACGATTGGGGTCCACCTCAATCACCATCACATTGACCTTCAAGGACTTGTCAGAGCAGGCGCAGGAAGACTTCAAGGACTACTACCGAGGCGGCAAACTCATCGTCTCTGCCGTGGCCGAGTGGGATGCCAATGCCGAGTTGGCCCCGGTGCTTCACAAGGGCCAGCGTTTCGTCCACCCCGACTTCAAGGTCTACTTCGCCAAAGACAGTGACGGTGAGTCGGCTCAGACACTGAAACACACATATGCCGAGATTCGAGAGAAGTACCCAGACTTGCCAGACGTGAAGGTCAAAGCTCAGATGGAGGCGGCACTGCGGGAGTACGAAGAGGGCCACCCAGCTGAATGCAAGGCCGCTCTCAGCAACGACCAATTCTACGGATTCTCGAAGGGTACCAACCTTCTGGAGAGGTATATCCAGTGGGTGTATGTACCTGCTGTGAAGGATGCTTCTTCGGAGGAGATGGAGGCGAGGACAAGCGTCCTGGGGAGACTGCTGGAGCGTACCGTCAGGACGAAGCTGTCGTTCATAGAGCCGCTCGAGAGAATCAAAGAGGATAGCAGGCAGCGATACGACAAATTGCTCAGGGACAACGAGGATGCCCTGAACGAGCTGTCGGGTGCACTGAACAAGCGCATACAGGACTGGGGACACCCCCGAGCCTCACTGAGTCTCGAATGGTATGCGGATGCCAGTAAAGCCGTTTCTATCACTGAACCATCTGCTCGGTCGGTGCTCGGCGAGTCTGGATTCACGGGGATGGTTGCGCGACTCGGTCACGGGCTCCAACGGTCTTACCTGCTGGCCCTGCTTCAGGAACTAGCGGGGGCCGACGATACCGATGCTCCCCGCCTAGTCCTTGCCTGCGAGGAGCCCGAACTCTACCAACATCCACCTCAGGCTCGACACCTGGCCGGAGTGTTCGAGAAGTTGAGCGAAGCCAACACGCAGGTGCTCCTGTGCACGCATTCCCCGTATTTCGTCTCGGGTGGACGATTCGAGGATGTGCGGGTGTTCAGGAAGACCAGTGGCCAAGGAGCCACACACAGCCATCTCCCGCTTACTGACCTCGCTGCGAAGTTGACCGATGCAAGGGGAGGCCCGGAGCCTACTGTCACTGCGATGGCCGCGAAGATCGAGCAAGTGCTCCGGGCTGAGCTGAGTGAGCTGTTCTTCTCCCCCGTCATCGTCCTCGTCGAGGGTGTGGAGGATGCAGCCTACATCCGAGCCTACCTGACGCTGAACGACCAGTGGTATGATTACAGGAGGCTGGGCTGTCACATCGTGCCCACCAACGGCAAGTCGAACATGGCTTACCCGCTCGCCATAGCGAAGGGGTTGAGGTTGCCAGTATTTACGGTATTCGATGCTGATGCCGACGAAACGAACCCCGCGAAGATGAAGGCGCACGAGAAGGACAATAGAGTCCTTCTCAGGTTACTGGCCGATGCGGACACCCATCCAATACCCGACACTGATTCCTGGTTCGCCGACCATGTGATCTGGCGGACGAACATCGGAGACGTGGTTGCTCAGGAAATCGGAGAGCGTGACTGGAGTACGATACGGGACAAAGTCAGGGTCGACCACGATTTCAACATGAAGGGCCTGAACAAGAACACCATGTTCATTGGCCACGCGGTGGCGGCGGCGGCGGAACAAGGAAAGAAGTACAGGAGGCTGGGCTGTCACATCGTGCCCACCAACGGCAAGTCGAACATGGCTTACCCGCTCGCCATAGCGAAGGGGTTGAGGTTGCCAGTATTTACGGTATTCGATGCTGATGCCGACGAAACGAACCCCGCGAAGATGAAGGCGCACGAGAAGGACAATAGAGTCCTTCTCAGGTTACTGGCCGATGCGGACACCCATCCAATACCCGACACTGATTCCTGGTTCGCCGACCATGTGATCTGGCGGACGAACATCGGAGACGTGGTTGCTCAGGAAATCGGAGAGCGTGACTGGAGTACGATACGGGACAAAGTCAGGGTCGACCACGATTTCAACATGAAGGGCCTGAACAAGAACACCATGTTCATTGGCCACGCGGTGGCGGCGGCGGCGGAACAAGGAAAGAAGTCGGCTTCGCTGGAAAGGCTGTGCACGACGATTCTGAGCTACGCCAAGTCCGTCGATGAGGCGGGCGAAGCATGAACTTACATTGGTGTGGGCTCATCGAACATCGCAGCTGTCGGCCATGAGGAGGATTCGCAGACCCTCGACGTGCGCTTCCAGAGCGGCGGGGAATACCACTCCCCGGGTGTCCCTCAGAACGTCTATGACGGACTGCGCTCGGCGTCATCTGTTGGCCGGTACTTCGACCGCTACGTCAAGAAGCCGGGCTATCTCTGTCGGAAGATTCGGTAGCCGAGGGTTGAGCGACGTCGACCACCACTGTCCAACAACAGCATGGTGTGCCTTGACGAGGTCTGACCGGCCTCATGTCTCTGATGACTAGCCGGTGGAAGTCCGGCCGTGGTAATCGCCAGAGAGCCACGTAGCAGGCCGCCACTGCACTTGGGTGACTGGGTGTGGTGAAGCGCGGTAACCTCCTGGGAAAGGAGAGCAAACCAGCAGTCCGTACCATGAAGGGAATCCTGCAGCGTCGAAATGTTGGCCCCGGAAGGGGAGCAAGGGAGAGCCGAGCGTTTCATGCATCGTGAAGGCCACGGAAGAGGCGAAGATTCTGGATTGCAGCCTCGAAGAACTCCCCGGCGTAGGGGGAACGGAATGCTGGGAAAGCCGTCAGGGAAACAAGGGAGATCTCGCTTGGTCGCAGGGACCACGGTCTGCGTAAGCCGAGGTATAAGCGCGTCGAATGCGAAGTCCGAGGCGAAGCCGGGCGAGAAGTCGGAGGGGGCCATACTACTGCTGATGGTGGAGACAACAGAACTTCGCCGGAGGGAAGGGCCCCTGCTTCAGCCGTGTCCAGCGAGGAGGTAAGTGACGGTGCATGCTCGAGAGAGCCAATCACACCCATTCGAGAAATCACGACAACTCCAGCGCAGACTGTATCTTGCGGCCAAGAGGAGTCGAAACCGTCGGTTTCACGCTCTGTATGACCGCCTGGTCCGGCCCGACATTCTGTGGCGGGCTTGGAGAGAAGTTCGGGCGAATCGAGGGGTTGCCGGAGTCGATGGCCAAAGCATCGAAGATGTCGAGGGCCATGGCGTCGAACGCTTTCTCGAGGAGCTCGCTGAGGACTTGAAGGCGAAGAGGTATCGCCCGCGTCCGGTCATGCGGGTGTACATTCCGAAGCCTGATGGTCGTCGACGCCCGCTGGGCATTCCGACGGTCCGTGATCGTGTGGTCGAGCGCAAGGAGATCCTCGAGCGCTTTCGCGGCGGCGAGCTGCCCGTGGTCGTGGCTTCCACGCTCGCCGACGAGGGGCTGGACGTGCCCCGCATGGACCGGGTCATCCTGGCCTTCCCGAGCCGCGCCAGAGGACGCACCGCCCAGCGCCTGGGACGGTTGATGTGACCCCACCCGAGCAAAGACGGCGCTGTGCTCTTCGACGTGGTCGACCCAGCCGTGGCCCCGCTGCTGCGCCAGTTCCGCGAGCGCAACCGGCTCTACCGTCACCTGGCCGCGGCTATCCACCGGCCAGAGGAGGGTTGAGCTGCATGGCGTCAGGGTTTCGGGAGTTCGTCGAGGAGGTGCGCGCAGCCAGCGACCTGGTCGAGGTGATCGGCGAGGACGTGCAGCTCAAGGGATCCGGGCGCGTCCTCAAGGGGCTGTCGCCCTTTCGCTCCGAGCAGCACCCGTCCTTCTGCGTCTGGCCCGAAGACCAGCGCTGGTATGACTTCGCCGGCGGCAGCGGTCAGGGTGGCGACGTCTTCTCTTACATCCAGCAACGCGACGGGGTCGGCTTCAAGGAGGCGGTCTTCGCCCTCGCCGAGCGCAAGGGCATCCGCCGGCCCGACCAGGACGAGGAGGCCTACCAGAAGGAGCTGGCCCTGCTGGTGGAGAGGCGCGACGTGGAGCGGCTGCTCACCAGGGCGGCGACCTACTTCCACGGCGTGCTGCCCAGCAAGGTTCGCGAGGAGTACCTGCGCGACCACTACGGCTTCACCGACGAGACCATCGACGAGCTGGCACTGGGCTTTGCCGACGGTCACCTCTTCGAGCATTTTCGCGACGACCTGAAGGTCGGCCGCGAGCTGGCGCTCAAGACCGGGCTCTTCGTCATCGTCAAGGGCGGCAAGGTCGAGGACTTCTTCCGCGATCGGCTGGTCTTTCCCTACTGGAGGGGCGGCCAGGTGGCCTACTTCATCGCCCGGTCCACCCAGTACACCGGCGACGAGGCCTGGGAGCACTCCAAGTACAAGAAGCTGCTGACCCACTCGGAGCGGCACGGCTACGTCTCGACCACGGTCCGCAACGACACCTTCTGGGGCGAGGACGCGGCCCGAGGCGCCGAGCAGATCCTGATCACCGAGGGCATCACCGACGCCATCTCGGCGAGGCAGGCCGGCATCCCGTGCATCTCGCCGGTGACCACCCGCTTTCGCAAGCAGGACATCCCCAAGCTGCTGAAGCTGATCCGCACGGCGGCCCGGGTGGTGATCTGCAACGATGCCGAGGAGAGCGGCGCGGGCGCGGCCGGAGCGCTGGAGACCGCCTCGGCCCTGCAGAACGGGCACACACAGACACCTAGTGATCCCGCGAGCGGGAGACCTCCCTTCCAACTCCATCCCGGGTCGACAAGCGACGGACCACGATCGGCCACGTGTCCGCCACTGCCCCTTGCCCTGTTGAGCGAGTTTACCGGCCGCGCCGGGCCAGGGAGTCGCCCCTCTACCGGCTTGTGGCAGATCATTTCGAGCTTTTCAAGCAAGTCTATGACGACCGTTTTACCCGCACTCACGGTTTCTGGCGCCCGGAAATCGAAAAGACCCTGCTGGCCTTCCTGGACTGCGGTATTCCCGAACTGGGCTTTGCGCGCCTCCGGTGCACAGAATGTCGCAGGGAGCTGTTCGTCAGTTTCTCATGCAAGACCAGAGGTTTTTGCCCCGCGTGCCAAGCCAAGAGATCCGCCCTCTGGGCCGAATGGACCGTCGACGAGTTGCTTTTGCCGGTCCGCCACCATCAGTGGGTTTTCGTTTTGCCAAAACGCCTGCGCCTCTATTTCCTCTACGATCGTGCCCTGCTCGGAGATCTGGCACGTTGCGCCGTAGAGTCGATCCGCAGGCTCTACCACAACCGGGCCGCCGACCAGGGAATCGATCCCAAGGGCTTGAAACCCGGCGTTGCTCTAGCGATCCACACGCACGGAGATTTTTCAAATTGGCAGCCACACATTCATTGTCTCGTAACAGCAGGAGTTGCCGATCGGCATGGAGAGATCACCCCACTCGGCCTTCCCTGGCCCCCGACAGCCGAGGCGGATTTCCAAACCCGGATCCTCCGACTCTTGAAACGGCGAGAGAGGCTCACGCCAGGCCAGGTCGAGGGAATGCTCGCCTGGGCTCACTCTGGATTTTCTGTACACAACTCCGTCTGTGCCGATCCTTCGTCCCCCGAAGAGATGATGCGCCTCGCCCGATACCTGCTCCACCCTCCGATCGCCCTCGAGCGTCTTGAATATTGCGGGAAGAACAAACCC
>CAYSMT010000208.1:0-5646 GCA_964432135.1 uncultured Acidobacteriota bacterium | reverse complement strand
TAAGGTCGCCACGGGGTTGCGGGAAGGCCCGCACCGTTGAGGGCTCACTTCACAAAGGATGCCCCAAGGACGCCCGTCATTTTTCTTCAGGCGCGGGGAGAGGAGCGAAAGGGCATCCACAGGCTACCCGCGAAGGAACCGGCCGTCGCCACGTCTAAGCCACGCAGCCCGATCCGCATCTCCTCGTGGCCAAGCCGCGGTTGCGCGCGATAACTCCTGAAAAGCCGATCCCAAAGTGAGAGGTTGAAGCCGAAGTTCGTCGTATACTCGTCCGGCTCGATCGAATGGTGCACGCGATGCATGTCGGGAGTCACAATAAAGCAGCGGAGCGCGAATTCGACCCGGGACGGCAAGCGAAGATTCGCGTGGTTGAACACGGCCAGGCCGTTGAGCAACAGCTCGAAGACAAGCACGCTCTGCGGGCTTGCTCCGAGTGCGAGCGCAACAACACCCCTCCAAAGCGCTGAGAGCAGGATCTCGAGCGGATGAAAGCGCGTGCCCGAACTCGCGTCGAGTTCCGGATCAGCGTGGTGCACGCGATGCAGCCGCCATAGCCAGCCCAGCCCATGGAATACGCGGTGCTGGAGGTAAATTGCCAGATCGAAGAATACTAGAGTCAACACAAGGGCGAGCCAGGAGGGCAGCGCGAGCGCAGGCAGTAATCCCCAGCCAAGGTGCCGTGCCCACAGCCCGGCAGCCACGGCGAGAAAAGGCGAAACGAGGCGCACGACAACGGCAGCGCTCACGATCAGGGCAAGGTTGACCCGCCAGCGACGGTGGCGAGGAATCTGGCGCGCACGGCGTGGCATCGCGCTCTCCCACAAACTCATCACACTGAAGACGAGAATGAACGCGAATAGGCGGTTCAGAGCGGAACTATCGATGATTTGCTCGAAGGACACTCGACCCTCAATCACGAAGAAAATGGCAAGTGTATCCGCCTGGATGCTTCTTCAGATAGTCCTGATGTTCCTCCTCCGCATCATAGAACGGCCCCGCAGGGACGATCGCTGTCACGACGGACCGCGTCCACGCTCCCGAAGCCTCGACCTCGGCACGGACACGCTCGGCGATCTCGCGCTGCTCCTCGCTATGGTAAAAAATCGCCGAACGATACTCATTCCCGCGATCGTTGCCCTGCCGATCAAGGGTCGTCGGATCATGCAGGCGAAAGAAGAAACGCAAGATCTCTTCAAAGCTCACCTTCGTCGGATCGAAGGTGAGCTGCACGGACTCCGCATGTCCGGTCGCCCCGCCGTGAACTTGCCTGTATACCGGGTTGGCCGTACGGCCACCGGTGTAGCCGACCTGAGTATCGAGCACACCGGGCAGCTGGCGAATCAGTTCCTCGACCCCCCAAAAACACCCTCCTGCGAGGGTCGCCACTTCGTATGACGAGTCCGTCTCGGCTGCCAGTTGGTCATCCGTTTCAGGAATGACACCCGCCGCCGCGAATGCAGCCCGGTACGCGCCATAACCCTCTTCAACGAGGCGTTCAAGGGGCACGAAGCGCAGCGCCGCGGAGTTGATACAGTAGCGTTCGCCACCAGGACCAGGCCCATCGTCGAAGACGTGGCCGAGGTGCGAGCCCGCCTGACGCGAATGCAGCTCGGTGCGCCGCATGAACAAACGGTTGTCCTCACGAGTCTCGACATGGCTCGCGTCAATAGGTTGTGTAAAGCTCGGCCAGCCACTGCCCGAATCGAACTTGTCCAGGGAAGAAAACAACGCTTCACCGGAGACGATATCAACGTAGATCCCAGCTGGGTGGTGGTCCCAGTACGCGTTATGGAAGGCCTGCTCTGTCCCCCCGTTCTGGGTCACTTCAAACTGCAGTGGCGTCAAGCGCTGACGCAGCGCCTCTCTCGATGGCTTGCGCGACGAAGTCACGGCCGTCTCCTTTCCCCCTTTCCCTTCGCTTCCTCCAGTTGGGCTGGCACAGCTACTGACGAGTACCGCTCCTGCCAACGCAAAACACAATAGTCGTCCACGCATGTCCATGCTCGCTCCTCCCTGCGCTCTACCCGCCGGTTCTGTTCCGCGCAGACACGACGAAAGCCGGGCCCGAAAGGCCTCGTGATCTTTGATGTCGCAGCGAGCTGACGGTTTCTCGGCGAGACGGCGACCGGTGATGAGCGATGCACGGACGGTCCCTGCTATCTTGTTGCCCAGCGTCGCTGGCGATACGAAGCCTGGCTTCCGAGATCCTTCCAGCCACGACGGCGCGAGTGATGGCCTCGAGGAGAGCCCGATGAACGATCTGCCAGAGCACCACACGACCGAGATCCGTTCCACTGAAGTGGAGGGCGTCGTCTGGAAACTGATGCTGTCCTTCGATGTCGACGAATGGGTCGTCCGCGCGGAAACCATCGACGGCAGCTCACCAGAACCCTTCCGAAGCGCAAGTGAAGAGAAGGCCCGCGAGATCTTCGAGAAGTTCGAGATCCTCCTCGGGCAGAGCAAGAAGATCGCGCCCTCCGCGGAGGACGCCCCCTCGGCGGAGGACATCGGTCGCTTGCGGCGCGCGCGGGCGGCACAACGTCTCGACGAGTACGAATCCCTCGTCGCAACGACCATCATCGGTATCGACACGCTTTGGGGCGGTGACGTGAACAACCCCAGCGGCCTCGGGCGTTTCATCGCAGATTGCTATTGCTCCGGCAAGCAGCTCCCCGCAGCCTACGATGACCCGCTCGCCCTCCAGCTACGCAAGGCGGGCGGTGTTATGGGCGGGAGCGGTGTGGAGGAAACATCTCGCGCCTATATTGAGAAGTTCGCCCTCGAACACCGCATCGCGGAGCTCGAACAGCTCGGCGGGAGCCTTGATGACCCACGAGGTCGCTACCTCTCGGGTGTCGCGCGCTCACTGCAAGTCATGCTCGACCTCGCGCGGGAGACCCTCGGCGATGGAGAACCCGTTCCCTACGAACGCGCAGTGATCGCTTCGACGGGAGAGGCAGCACGCTATGTCAACACCTCTGAAGACAGGCAGGCCATCACCGACTTGCTTGAGCTCCAGGGCTATCCCATCGAACACTTTAACGGAAGCCTCAGCCGCGCCGTCGATGGCTGGCGCGCGGAGCACGCGATCGATCGCGATGACATCGGACGCACCAGCGCGAACGCCGTGTCCCGCCTCGACGAAATGACTCAGGAGCGAGTCCTCGCGCACCTCCCCCCAGAGATCCATGCCGTGCCGCGGGCCAACATCACCTTCTTGCCGATCGAGAACGCCTGGTTCTCCGGCTCGATGAACTACCTCGGCCGGGCTCGGCGAGCGGATGGTTCGCCAGAGTACGAAGCAACCTACGAGATCAACACCTCCCTCGAGATCTCACGGCCAGAATTCGAGCACCTCGTCTCCCACGAGGTCGTACCCGGTCATGTGATGACCTTCGCCTATTTGCAGCACTCCTATCACATCGGCCTCGCAGGCTTCGAGGCCACGATCCAAACGATGAACACCCGCGCGTCGACACTGAGCGAGGGCATTGCCAACAACGCGATCCTCTTCGCATTCGGGGTCGACGCCCCCGAGAAGATCCCTGACGAAACGCTCCGCCTGGGCGTGCTCCTGTCGCTGTTACAAGACAAGGCCAAGGCCAATGCGAGCTATCTGCTCTACAGCGAGGGGTTGGATCCCGCTGAGGTCGAACGCCGGATTCGCGAGGAATGTCTTGTCAGTGAAGAGCGCGCACACAAGCTTGCAGGAGCCTGGGGCGCGCACCCGCTGCTGGGCAGGATGTACTTGCCAAGCTACCACATCGGAACGCGCATCGTCGGAGAACTGATACGTACGCATGGGCCTGAGCGCACCCTTCCCGCCATCTATGGCTGCCAGGGCCTCGTCGACATCGTAACCGTCCAGGAACTGCTCGTATGAGCCGCGCACATTCGGCCACCATGCTGGCTTTCGCCTGCCTGGCAGGCTTCTCCCTTCCTGCCGCCCAGGAAAGCGCACCCCGCAGGCCGGTGCACACCTTCTCCATCGTGGCGCGTGACGCGCAGACCGGTGAGATCGGCGTCGCCGTCCAAAGTCACTGGTTTCAGGTCGGCGTCGATGTCATTTGGGCGGAAGCGGGCGTGGGAGCGGTCGCGACGCAGTCCTTCATCGAACCAGCCTACGGTCCGAAAGGCCTCGCCCTGATGCGCGCGGGCAACGATGCGACCGAGGCCTTGGCCAAGCTCATCAAGGCCGACCCGGCGCGCGAGCTGCGACAAGTCGCCATGGTGGACGCGCGGGGGGGCGTCGGGGCTTGGACGGGTTCGAAATGCATCCAGGCGGCCGGTGACCTGCAGGGCGCGTCCTACTCCGTCCAGGCGAACTTGATGGAGCAAAAAAGCGTCTGGCCCGCGATGGCCCGCGCGTTCGAGAGCAGCGAGGGGGAGGAGCTTGCCGAGCGCCTGTTGCGTGCCCTGGAGGCGGCCCAAGCGGAAGGTGGCGACATCCGAGGACGTCAGAGCGCAGCGCTGCTGGTGGTCAAGGCCAAGGGCAGTGGCGAGGTATGGAATGACCGCATCGTCGATCTGCGCGTCGACGATGCGCCGGCTCCACTCGCTGAACTGCGACGACTGCTGGCGATCCACAGGGCCTATGCCGCGATGAATGTCGGCGACGCAGCCATGGCGGCCGGTGACCTCCCCGCGGCCAAGCGCGCCTATGCCAAGGCAGCCGCACGGTGCCCCGAAAGCGAAGAGATCCGTTACTGGCAAGCCATCACTCTCTTCGCGGCTGGTGACACCGCCGAGGCGCTGGCCATCCTAGACCCGCTCTTCAACGATCCACGCTGGGTCGAGCTGACACGCCGGCTTCCGCCTTCTGGTCTGCTCTCTCAGGAGGACTCCCGTAAGATCCTCGCGATTGTCGACGACTAGAGTAGAAAAATTCCGCCGCGCGCCTCCGCTGGGCAGATGGAGTACAATAGTCCTCCGCGCGCCACGTGCGCCGGACGCTTTTCCCAACTCGCCCACGACGGAGCCGGATCGGCATCGCGCTGGCTCGCGCCGAACCGGCTTCCGCACGAGACCTTGCTCGACCAGGCAGGGATTCGATGAGGAGGAGTGGCCATGGGAAATGTGTCGAAGCGTCTGCGTTCTTTTCTTGACGATGAAGACGTCCCCTACGAGGTCATCCATCACCGCCGAGAGTACACGGCACAGCACACGGCACAGTCGCTGGGCACCCCGGGTGCAGACTTCGCGAAGACGGTCCTCGTCTGGCTCGATGGCCTTCCCGCGATGGTCGTGCTTTCTGCTCCAGAACGGATCGATCTCGAACGCATGCGTGCGCTAACCGGCGCAAACGAGATAGACCTGGCAACCGAGGACGAGATCGGGGGCATCTGCCACGACTGCGAGATCGGCGCAGAACCTCCCTTCGGTAACCTCTACGATCTGCCGGTCTATCTCAGCCGCCACCTCGCCGGGGATCACCCGATCACCTTCAACGCGGGCTCTCACGAGGAAGCGATCCAGATGAGCTTCGAGGACTTCGAGCGCCTCGTCCAACCGCTGCTACTCGATCTCGCGACAGATCACTAGATCACATGTGAGGTGAGCCCTCAACGGTGCGCTTTTCGCGCTCTTCGCGTCAGCTCCTGACCTGGCACGCCGATTGTCCTGGGTTTCAGGCCGCGATCGCGGTCT
>CAYSMT010000207.1:0-5657 GCA_964432135.1 uncultured Acidobacteriota bacterium | reverse complement strand
TAGACCGGATAGCCGGGATCGGGCACCAGAACGTAATCGCCCGGATCAACAAAAGCCAGCGGCATATGAGCGATGCCCTCTTTGGAGCCGATCATCGAAACGACTTCGGTCGCCGGGTCGAAATCAACCCCGAAGCGACCGCCCTCTCCGATGTCGCGAAGGATATCTTCCGCGAGAGTGCGGCGTCGGCCCTCCCCCGAATCCTCGAGGAGATGACGCGCGCATGAGTCGGCACCTCCATCTCGATCCCTTCTCCGGCATCGTCGGTGACATGTTCCTCGGTCTGCTCGTTGAGCTGGGCCTGGAGCCGGAATTCCTCGCGTCATTACCGGCCCGCCTGGGTCTCGAGAGCGTTGACCTTCACAGCGAACGCGTTCGGCGCGGCGCCCTCACAGCAACCAAAGTCCACGTCCGCATCCGGGGGTGGGAGGAGGGCCCCGGAGGCGCATCGGAGGACCACCACGCGACCCATGGCAAGCACCGGCATCTCGCCGAGATGCTCGCCTTTGTCGAGCGGGCCGGCCTTGATCGCCGGGCCGCCACCTGGGCCCGGAGTGCCATCGAGGCCCTCTTTACCGCCGAGTCCCGCGTCCATGGGCTCGCGCTCGATGAGGTTCACCTGCATGAGGCCGGCGCAGATGACGCCCTCATCGATATCATCGGAAGCGCCGCGGGGCTTTCCGAGCTCGACGTCGAGACCGTGAGCTGCGCGCTGCCGCTGCCCGTGGGTGGTGGAACGATTCGTTGTGCCCACGGCGTGTTGCCCGTACCTGCCCCTGCGGTGCTCGCTCTGCTCGAAGGCATCGAGACCATCGGCGGGCCCGTTGAGCGTGAGCTCATCACACCGACAGGTGCTGCTCTGCTCCGGGCGTTGGCCAGCACCTTCGGTCCTGCGCCACGGATGACCCTCCTCACTGCGGGGCATGGTGCCGGCTCGTCGAACGATGCCGCCCTCGCCAATGTCCTGCGCGGCACTCTGGGCCGGCGCGGAGCAGGCGCCCTCACTCGAGATATTTCACTCCTGTCGACGACGATCGACGACATGCTGGCGCAGGACTATCCCCCGCTCATCACCAGGCTGCTTTCAGCTGGAGCGCTCGATGCTTGGACGACGCCTGTCCAGATGAAAAAGGGCCGCCAGGGAACACTTTTGAGCGTCTTGACGACCCCCGAGCGCGAGGAGCCCCTCGCACGCACCGTCCTGGAGCAGAGCTCGAGCCTCGGCGTGCGCATCCGCCGTGAACGGCGGCTCGAGCTTTTGCGCGAGTTCGTCGAGGTCCCCACGCGCTGGGGTGCCGTACGCGTCAAGCAGGTTCGAGATGAAGCGGGTAGAATTCTCCGCGGCTTTCCAGAGTTCGAGGACTGTGCTGCCCTGGCACAAGAGCACGGGATCCCGATCGATGCCGTCCGGGACGAAGCCCGGGCCCGCTATCTCGAAACGCGAGAGGAGCGATGAGCGAACACCCTGCCAAGAACCCCATCTCCATCGATGACTTCGCTGAGCTGCAACTGCGCAGCGCAAGGGTGCTCGTGGCGGAGGCTCATCCCAACGCCGAGCGCCTGATGCGCCTCGAGGTCGACCTCGGCAACGAACAACGTCAGATCATCGCGGGCATCGCGGAGCACTACACCCCGGCGGAGCTCCTCGGCAAGACGATTATCATTGTCGCCAACCTCAAACCCGCCAAGTTACGCGGGCTCTCCTCCCAGGGAATGCTTCTCGCCGCAACAGGACCGGAAGGCACAACCCGCCTGATCACCGTCGACGGAGATCTTCCTCCCGGCGCCAAGATCTCCTGAGTTCTTCGAGCCAATACACGGCCTTGGGCGCACCCGAAACCCGAGGCACGTGTAAGTGCGCCCTATGAGGCAAGGCATCGGTGGCTTGCTGCTCAAGCTCCGACTTGGGACCTCGCTCCACAAGCAGCGCTGCACAAACGCTCCCGGGCAGCTCGGGCCATGGGTCACCGCCCGCAATGCTCTCGGCCGGCTGACCGGCAAGAAGCAACGCGAGCCGGCCGGAATCCGTCGAGGGATCCTGCGAGACGGCTTCGACCAAGGCCTTGAGATCACGCACGGCCATGTCCCGGCGCGCCTCGGCGGCGAGGTACCAGATCGCATTCCCGTCACGAGCCCACGCGTCGAGCTCCGCGAGCCAAGCTTTCTTCTCGCGACGATGGCCCGAGGCCCAGATAACGAGTGCGGGGCGCGGCATGTTCGCGGGCTCACAACGATATAGATCGAGAGGAAGGCTCTCACCGTCGTCGGAAAGTAACGCCAGGCGCTCGCGGCAGCTCTGTGCCGGAGCCGCGGCACCCCACCAGCTCCAACATAGTCCCGCAAGGCCTACGAGGAGGGAAAAGACGCCCAACAGGAGCCACGCCCTCGCGCTCTTCACCCGCGATCGTCCCGTTGGCGCCCCTTGCCCGGGGAACAACGGCCCGAGCTCCTCCGCCGTGTACACGCACCATCTTCGCCGCATCCACCGGGGCCTGACCGGCGTCCTTGGCGGCCTCGCCCACGTCCCCGCGGGGAGCCGCCCCCTCCTTTCGTCCCCCCTGGCTTTGAGTCCGGCTCGTCGAGCTCATAGCGCAAACAGCACATCAGTCGGCCACACTGACCGGAGATCTTGGAGGGATTCAGCGGTAAACCCTGAGCCTTGGCCATGCGCATCGAAACGGGTGCGAAGCCTGGTAAAAAACGTGCGCAACAAAGCTGCTGCCCGCAGTGCCCGATGCCGCCCTGGAGTGAGGTCGCGTCGCGCACGCCGATCTGCCGCAGCTCGACCCGCGTCCGAAGCAAGCGAGATAGATCTCGCACCAAGGCACGAAAATCGACCCGCCCCTCAGCGACAAAGTGAAAGGTCGCCTTCTTGCCGGAAGGGGTCAGCTCGGCGCGCAGAACCCGCATCGGTAGGTCGTGCTCTTCCACCTGCTCTCGAGCAATTTCGAGCCATTCGCTGCGCCGCACCTCGAGATGCGACTGCCGTTCCTCATCGCCACGACGCGCCCGGCGCAGAACCCGGCCGGGTGGCGCCGGCTCCTTCCAGTCGAGATCCAACGGTACACGAACGACGCGACCAAAGCGTGTGCGACCGGCGAGTTCGACGAGGAGGCGATCTCCGACAGCCAACTCATCGAGCTGTGTCGAGCAACTCACAGCCCGGGCCTGGCCGGGAAGCTCCACCTTGACGATAAGCACGACGCACTTCTCCTTTCGTGGCATTCTACTGGAACTCGCCGGGCGGTCCATGGTGGCGCGCCCTTGCCGAGATCGAGAATACGAGGGTGAGACGCCGTTCTCCTCAAGGATGACTCCGCGCATGGCCCGAAAGAAGAACGCAGCGCAGCAGAGCGAGCGCTACCGCAACCTCGCCGTTAACCGGCAAGCTCGGCGAGACTACGAGATCGCCGAAACCTTTGAAGGCGGGCTTGTGCTCCTCGGCACAGAGGTGAAATCCTGCAAAGCAGGTCGGATCCAGCTCAAGGACTCCTACGCTCGCATCAAGGACGGGGAAGTCTTCCTCCACGACTGCCACATCGCGCACTATACTCACGCAGGTGATCGCAACCACGACCCCGAGCGTGTGCGCAAGATCCTCCTCAAACGAAACGAGATCCAACGCCTGATCGGCAAGACAGAACGTGCCGGCTTCACGTTGATTCCCTTGCGCGTCTACCTCAAAGGATCGTGGCTAAAGATTGAGCTGGCCCTTGTGCGCGGCCGGGCAAAGCACGAGAAGCGAGACGCGATCAAGAAGAGGATCCAGGAGAGGGAAATTCAGCAGGCTCTTCGAGCCCGGCGAGACTGAAGCCCGGCGCGTTCGGCAACGTGACGCGCAAGAGCCCTGCTCCGTCCTCACACTGCGCGGAGAAGACGATCGCCGAGGCCGAGCCCGGCGGAAGCGCCACGGCGACAGCCAGCTCGCCCCCCGCATCCGTCGTCGCATCGAGCAGCGGCACAGGGTTGAGTCGACGCGCGATGAGCCGCGCGCGAACAGCCGCATTCTCGACGGGCACACTCTTCCCGCCCTTGCCTCGGCGGCAGACGGACAAGCGCCCGCAAAATCCGGCGCTGCCGTCTTCCGCCGGAGTCCACATCACTTCGAGCGGCGCGAGGGTGGGATCGTTTTCGACGAAGGTTTCGAGTGCCTCGCGAAAGTCAGCTTGGGACGCCATCAGAACGCTGAGATTCGTCGCGGTCTGCGCGAACTCGCCATGACGCACGCGGCGCACAAAATCCCTGTGTTGGCGGTCGAGACGCGGAGCGAGCTGGCGATCAAGGGCCTCGCCCTCTCCCAACTCCGCGAGAAGATCCTTGTAGGAACTCATCTCCTGGTGAAGGATCTGTCCACCACAATAGACGAGAGTGTCGAGGATCGGGTTATCGAGACCACGATCTTCCGTCTGAACGTGGTAGACGACATCCTCGAAGCTCACGTCTGTGTTGAATCCCGTCAGCACCGCAAAAACCCTCGCGCGGCGTCGGCCTCGGCCGCATCTAGCTCGTCCTCCAGGGACGAGAGCCTGTTGTGCGCTTCTCGAGATAATCTCGCCCCGATACTCCGCGGGGTCAACTCCACCCCATCAGCCGGTGCTCAGCCGCGAAGAGAACGGGGCAGCTTGGTGGCCAGAGACGCGCTGGCCTCCTTGACGTGTCCGAGACGACTCACGGCGTGCTGGACCTTCTTACGAAAGCCCTTAAGGTCAAAATCATCGAGGCAGCCCTCGGCCTCGGCAAGGATTCCCGCAACCTCGTCGAGACCCACAGCGGAAAGCTCCTCGCGCAGAGCGGACAACCGCGAACGAATGCGCGAAAACTCGCCAACAGAAAGGTTGTTCAGGGCGCTGATCAGGGCTCTCTTGTCCATAGCCCCGAGATTTTAGCGTGGACCTTGGCCTGCCGCAGCCGCCGCTTCTTGCGGTGCCTGCCCAGATGCTAGGATCTGCCCATGGCGCGCAAGAAGAGCATCTCCAAGACTCCCCGAGGGCAGAGCACACACAGCACGGCCGACCGGCTCGCGCGCGGACAGCGCGAGATCTCGGTCTCCGAGTTTTTCAGCAAAAACCGGCATCTGCTCGGCTTCGACAACCGGCGCAAAGCGCTTCTGACGACTGTCAAGGAGGCCGTCGACAACGCCCTTGATGCCTGCGAGGAGGCCGGCTTCCTGCCAGAGATCGAGGTTGCGATCATACAGCTCGAAGAGGAGCGTTTCGTCGTGCGCGTGCGCGACAACGGCCCAGGTATCGTGCGCAGCCAGATCCCGAAGATCTTCGGCAAGCTACTCTATGGCTCCAAGTTCCATCGCTATCGCCAGTCCCGCGGCCAGCAGGGCATCGGCATATCGGCCGCCGGAATGTATGGCCTTCTCACAACAGGGCGTCCCGTCGAAATTGTTTCCCGGACAAACCCGCGCCGGCCGGCCCGGCTCTACGAGATCGCCATCGATACTCGGGGGAACAAGCCGGAGATCCTGCGAGACGAGGCGCTCGACCGGGCGCCCTTCCCGCGAGGCACGGAGGTGGTCATCACCCTCGAGGGACATTTCATGCGGGGGCGACGCAGCGTCGACGAATACCTGGAGCTGACGGCCCTGGCCAATCCCCATGCGACCATCCGCTACAACCCCCCCAAGGGTGACGCGATGGTGTGGGAAA
>CAYSMT010000206.1:0-5663 GCA_964432135.1 uncultured Acidobacteriota bacterium | reverse complement strand
GCATTCTCGGTGCGCTCGATGGCTTCCGGGGCCGCCTGCCTGCCTTCGACGATACGACGCTGATCGTGGTCCAGAGGCTCCCCGCCGACTCTGGCGAGGGGAGGGGCCAATGAGCATGGCGCTTGCTAAGCTCCGGCCGCGCTCCCGGCTGCTTCAGATGTTCGCCGAGTTTTCTATTGCCGGCATCGGCGGTGGGGGGGTTGGTAGCTTGATCGCGCTTGTCGCGGCCGTGCTCGAGCGAGGGCGGGCCGAGTCGCCACTCGTCGTGCTCGGGGCGCTCAGCGGCCTCGTCACGGGCGTCATTGCGGCCGTCTTCGGACGGGAGCTTCTGCCGCGACTCTCGGGATTTTCCTTGCCCGTGCGGGGCGCATTGATGGTCTTCAGTCTTGCGGGTGCCGCATTCGCCGTCACTGGAATTTGGTTCTGGCTCTACCCCTGGTACGTTGCGCATTCGGCGCGCAGTGTGATCCTCGTCGGATTGATCAACGGCATCCTCGCTCTGGTCACGGGTGTGCTCGTCTTCGTTTACGAGGATCTCGTACGTCGTCTTGCGCGCACGCGCGAGCAGCTTGCCGCTGAACGGCTGGCCCAGTCCGAGGCGCGAGAGAGGGCGGCGCGCGCCGAATTGCAAGCCCTGCAGGCTCGGATCAACCCGCACTTTTTCTTCAACGCTCTCAATACCGCTGCAGCCTATGTCCGCGAAGATGCTGCCTACGCGGAGCGACTCCTCGAACGTTTTTCCGAGCTGTTTCGCTATGCTTTTCGTCGGGGGCGCGAGAGCAGTGTGCCGCTCAAGGCCGAATTCGCCTTCATCCAGGATTACCTCGAGATCGAGCAGGCGCGATTTGGAGACAGGTTGCGTTTTTCCATTCTTTTCGATCCCGAGCTGGGCGGCTTTCCCCTGCCGCCCCTCATCCTCCAGCCGCTGGTGGAGAATGCCGTACTACACGGAGCTGACCCAGAGAGCGGCGTTGGCACGATCGAGCTTCGTGCACAGCGCGCTGCGGACGGTGCCATCGTGATCGAGGTGCGCGACCACGGTTCGGGACCAGGAAAGGCGCTCAGAGAGTTTCCGCCTGGTCACGCGCTTGAGAACATCGCGGGGCGAATCGAGGCCTTTCATAGCGGATCGTTGGAGATTCGCTTCGCCCCCGAGGGAAAAGGAACCCTTGCGCGCATCGTCCTGCCCTTCGCAGAGGGCTTCGCGAACAACGCGGAGCCGAGGAGCCAACGATGAGAATGAAAGCCGTCATCGTCGAAGACGAGCCACCCGCCCGTCGTCGTTTGGCACGTATGCTCAACGACACGGGAGAGATCGATATTGTTGCGGAGGCGGACACAGTACGTGACGCGGTTGCCAAGATTCGCCGGTCCGGCGCGGACGTCGTTTTTCTCGACATCGAGATCCCTGGCGGGAGCGGCTTCGACGTACTTGCGCGGCTCGAGGAGATTCCCGCGGTGGTCTTCGTGACCGCATACGACGAGTACGCCGTACGGGCGTTCGAGGAGGATGCCGTCGACTACCTCGTCAAGCCCATTACCGCCGAGCGTCTCGTGGAAGGTCTCGAGCGCGTGAAGCGGCGGTTGGAAAAGGAGAAGGTACAGGAGGGTCTTCCCGGTCTCATCTCGAAGAGCGCTTCCATGCCGACTCGCATCGTCACCAAGCGTCGCGGTCGCATCGTGCTCCTCGATCCGAACGATGTGACGCACATCACGGCGGACCACACCCTGGTCTTCGCCTGGAAAGAAGGCCAGTCTTATCTCGTACCGCGCACCCTCCAGGACCTCGAAGACGAGCTGAGTAGTCTCGGTTTCCGCCGCACGCACCGTTCGGCGTTGGTCAACCTCGCCCACATCGAGTCGGTGCGGCCGGCAGAGTCGGGAAATTTCATCCTCGATCTCGCGGGAGCGGAGTCACCGAAGGTGCCCCTCAGCCGTCGCCGCGCCCGAGAGCTGCGCCTGGAGATCGGATTCTGATGTGCGCCCTCCTTCGTATCTCGTTGCTACCGTCGCTGGTCGACCGCTGGCGGACCTCCGAGAACCGCTCGAGGGTCGTGAGCGGACCACTGGGCGCGCAGGGCGTGCGCTCATGGGGGAGAAGCGCACTGTTGGAGACAGCAGCAAAGGCTGGAAGGGCTGGCGCTGCGGGGAGTCGAAGATGACTCGCACGATGTGGATCAACGCCATTGTTTTTCTGATCTTCTTTCCCGTCTTCGGGCAGGCTAAGGTCACTATCGGAGAAGGCGACCTGCCGGGGAGGCACGACTGGGTTGGCGAGATCCTCTTCGCTTCAGGAGAGAGCTATCGCGTTGATTCGGACGAGGTCGTCGCGGGTGATGTCTACTCCGGCGCGGGTCGTGTCGAAGTGCGCGGTATGATCACAGGTGATTTATTTGCTCTCAGCGGCGAGACAGTGCTTGCGGGGACGGTCGGCAAGGACGCCGCCATCGTGACCTTTCAGCTCGAGCTCGAGGGTTATGTGGGAGACAGCCTGCGAGCCGTTGTTGCAGAGAGTCTGAGCGTCAGTGGCACGGTTGATGGTGCGGCATTGGTCCTGGGGAAGACAGTCGTCTTTCGTTCCTCCGCAACAATGAACGGCACCGTCGTCGCTCGCGGCGGACACGTTCAGCTCGACGGTACCTTCAACGGGCCCGTGCGCATTGGTGCCGGAGAGGCCATCCTCTCCGGGCACTTCGCGAGTGATGTCTTTGTGACCTGCGATGCGCTCAGGCTTGAGCCAGGTCTTGTGATTGAGGGCAATCTCACCTATGCCTCGCGTAATGACGTTTCTGTGCCGGAGGGGGCTGTCGCCGGGCTCGTCAAGCGCGAGGAGCGCGTCGAAGAGGAGGTTGGAGAGAGCGATGGATGGGAGCTTCCAGCGTCGGTCAGCTTGCTTGTCGCAATTTATCTTGCAGCTACCGCGTTGATCGCCGGGTTGTTCTTCGTGCTCTTCTTTCGGCCCTTCGTTGAGGGGGCACTCGTGCAAGCCGGCGGGGGAGGTCAACTCGTCGTGGCCTTCGGCACCGGGCTCGTTGCGCTCTTGGTCCTGCTTTTCTTTTGTGTGTTCTGTGTCTTTTTCCTTCCACTCTGGATCGGGTTGTGGGCGGCCTTCATGGCTCTGCTCTACTTCGGCGGCCTGATCGGAAAGATCCTCATTGGCCAAATGATCCTCTGCCCGTTGATGAAGCGCCCGCCGCATCCCGTTCTCGCACTCCTGCTCGGTGTGCTTGTCATGATGCTCTTGGCATTGGTTCCTTACCTTGGGGGTCTGGTTTGGCTCATCGTCACGGTCACCGGTGTGGGTGCGGCGATGCTCCAAATCCGTGCCGGTCGGGTGGGCCCGGCGGAGTGTGCTCCGCTGGGCGAAGCGGAGGTCTGAGGCCGGCTCGTCGGCTTGGTCGGTCCGGGGCACAAGGGCTTGCTTGGGGTATCATCCCGGCTATGGAGATTCGCCTCTACAACACGCTGACGCGCCGCACCGAGCCCCTGCGTCCGATCGACGAGGGGCGGGTCGGTATGTATCACTGCGGCCCGACCGTCTATCAGCGACCGCATATTGGCAACTACCGTGCCTTTCTCTTCGCGGATTTGCTGCGTCGTTCCCTCGAGCTGGCAGGCCTCGAGGTGTTGCAGGTGATGAACATCACCGACGTGGGACACCTGCTCAACGACGCGGACGAGGGCGAGGACAAACTCGAGGCGCAAGCTCGCAAAGACAAAGTCGATCCGTGGACGATCGTGGCCGATGTGTCTCGTTCGTTTTTCGTCGATCTCGCCGCGCTCGGGATCAAGCCAGCCCATCACTACCCGCGAGCGAGTGAACACATCCCGGAGATGGTTGCGATGGTCGAGCGCTTGCTCGCCTCGGGCAACGCCTATCAGGTGGGAGAGAACATCTACTTTGATGTGCACTCCTTCCCCGAGTACGGGCGGCTCTCGGGTAATCGCGTCGCGGAGCTCGAGGCTGGGGCTCGACTGGCGATCAACGACGAGAAGCGTCATCCGGCCGACTTCGCGCTCTGGAAGTCCGACCCTCAGCACATCATGAAGTGGGAGACGGTTTTCGGGGCCCATGGTTTCCCCGGTTGGCACATCGAGTGTTCGGCGATGTCCCAGCGCTATCTCGGCCCGCATTTCGATATTCACACCGGCGGCGAGGACAACATCTTCCCGCACCACGAATGCGAGATCGCCCAAGCGGAGTGCGCCAACCAATGCACCTTCGTCAATGTCTGGATGCATACACGCTTCCTGCAGGTCGACGGCGGCAAGATGTCGAAGTCATTGGGCAATGTCTACTCTTTGGACGACCTCGTTGCGCATGGTTACTCGCCGCTCGATTTCCGCTTTCTCGTTCTTCGGGCGCACTATCGCGGATCGCTGAACTTTACCTGGGAGGTGTTGGCGGGTGCGGCCGAGGCGCGGCGCAGCCTCCACGACCTTCGCGGGCGGCTCGCTGCAGATGCGCGAGGCGTCCGCGCCGGCACAAGCTCGGTCGTCGCGTTGGCGGAGCAGGCCTTCCGGAAGGCGCTCGCCGATGACCTCAACACCTCCGCCGCTCTCGCCGCTGTCTTCGAGCTGCGCAATGTCTACTTACGCGATGGCCTGCCGCCCCCCGAGGCCGCCGCGGCGTTGGATTTTCTGGTGGGGCCCGTCAACCAAGTGCTCGGTATCTTCACGTCCCAGGAGACCCCACATGCGGGGCTCTCCGACGTCGAGGTCGAGGAGCTGATCGCTCAACGCAGCGCGGCGCGTGCGGCCAAAGACTGGGCGCGCGCTGACGAGATCCGTGACTTGCTGCAGGCTGAAGGCATCGTGACCGAGGACCGGCCCGACGGCGTTCACTGGCATCGCGGGTAGGCGTGTTCAGCCTCGAGGCCGTCTCCCGCTCCGTCGCGGATCGCGTCCTCTTCGAGGGTGTCTTCTGGACGATTCACCCTGGTGAGCGGATCGGTCTGGTCGGCCCGAACGGCAGCGGCAAGACGACCCTCTTGAGAATTCTGGCCGGTGTCGAGGAAGTGGACTCCGGCCGCGTGATTGCTCGGCCTGGGCTCAGGGTTGCCTATCTTCCTCAAGAGGTCGAGGCTGAGATTCACGAGGAGGTGAGCATCCTCGAGGCGACGCTCGTTGGCGCGGAGCATCTGCGCGAGATGGGCCGGCAGTGTGAACGCCTCGCTGAGCGCATGGCCGAGCTTGCCGGATGGCCCGAGGCCGTGGAGGAGCTCGCTTCGATCACGGCCGCCTATGGCGCGCGCCGGGCGCTGTTCGAATGGGCCGGTGGAGACGATCTCGAGGCGCGGGCAAGGATGGTCCTTGGCGGTCTCGGCTTCTCCGAGCAGATCCTCTCGCAATCCGTGATGAGTCTTTCCGGAGGATGGCGCATGCGTGTGCTCATGGCGCGCATGCTGCTTTCGGCTTCGGATCTGCTGCTTCTCGATGAGCCAACGAATCATCTTGATCTGGATGCGCTGGCCTGGCTCGAAGCGACACTGACGAGTGCCCCGGCCGCGGTGGTCGTCGTGAGCCACGATCGTGTTTTCCTCGACCGAGTGGCTACTCGCATTGCGGACTTGGTCGCTGGTCGCCTGCGTGTGACAAAGGGAGCCTACAGCGCTTGGGTCCGGGCCCGTAGCGCTGAGCGAGAGCAGACCGAGCGTCGCGCA
>CAYSMT010000205.1:0-5670 GCA_964432135.1 uncultured Acidobacteriota bacterium | reverse complement strand
GTCTCTGGTGTTTCATGGCTCCAGAAAAGCGCAGAAACGAGGGGAGAGGAAGACGTCGCCGGAAACCCATCCCGGATGCGGGAAGAGAGGGAGGATCCCTAAGGTCGCCACGGGGTTGCGGGAAGGCCCGCACCGTTGAGGGCTCACTTCACGAGGAGTTTGTGCGTGGCGCATATCGAGCCTGTGAATCAAGAGAAGTCGAGGACGAAGACGGAACCCTGGCCCAGCTCGGATTCGACCCAGACACGTGCTCCATGGAGAGTCACGAGGTGTTTGACGATCGCGAGGCCCAGGCCCGTACCTCCGCGTTTGCGCGAGCGCGCAGGGTCGAGCCGGAAGAAACGGTGAAAGACGCGGGTCACGTTGTCCTGCGAGATACCCGGGCCGCTGTCGGCAATGCGGAGCACCGGGCCACTCCCGCTAATTCGCACGAAACCGCCGGCTCGATTGAACTTCATCGCATTGTCCAACAGATTGACCATGATCTGCTCAAAGCGTAGGCGGTCGACAGTCAGTAGCAGTTCGCCTTTGATCTCGAGCGAGACCTCGAGCTGTTGGCTCGCATAGCGCGGGGCCAGCTGGTCGAGAATGTCATGGATGAGCGGAACGACATCGAAGGTCTCGAGCTCGAGGGAAATGGCTCCTGTCTCGATTCGGGACAGATCCGCCAGGTCGCTCAGCAAGGCAGCCATGCGTTTTGCTTGCCGGCTAATGGTATCGAGGAAGCGCCCGCAGACGGCTTCATCGCTGGCCGCACCGTCGAGCAGGGTACCGGCAGCGGCCTGAATCGAGGTCAGGGGCGTACGCAGCTCGTGGGAAAGATCGGCGATGAACTTCTGGCGTAGCTCCTCGAGCACCTCGAGGCGTGTGATGTCGTAGAGCAGCACGAGAACGCCACGAGCGGTGGTCTCGTCGACCGGCGCGAGGGGCGCGGCGTAGATATCAAAGTAGCGCGGGTCGATTCCTGGGCTCGCGAAGCGCTCGTGGCGTGCGTCGGGGTTGATCATGATGCCCGCGAGCAGGTTGAGAATCTCCCGGTTGTGGACGGCTTCGGAGAGCTTCTGGCCCGTAGGATCGCCGTCGGCGTGAAGCAAAGAGCGGGCCATCTCGTTGGCGAGGCGGATCCGGCTCTCCGAGTCAACGACAAGCACACCGCCGCGCATACCGCTAACGACAGAGTCGAGCAGCTCTCGCCGCGCCTCCAACTCCGCGATCTTGGCGAGCATGGTGTCGCGCATGCCTGAAATGGCGCGTGAAAGGCGGTCGAGCTCACGGGTGTTCGCGCGGGGTACATCGTGGTGCAGGTCTCCGCGGGAGATGGCTCCTGCCGACGCGGCGATGGCCTCGATCGGGCGCGATAGCAGCAGCGCGCCGACGTAGGCCAGCGTGGAGACGATGGCCAGGGAGAGCATCGACAGCGACATCACAGGCCAGACAAAGGCCGCCTGGGCATCGCGAACGCGCCTCTCGGGCAGCGCGAGGCGAACCGTGGCGACACCGCGGGTCGGTTCAACGCGTCGCGCAAAGAAGTAGAAGCGTTCATTACCGCCACCTCCCTTGCGCAGGCTACGTCCGATGCGATCGCGAGCGGCATCGAGGATTTCGGGCCGATCGCGATGATTGTCGAGGCGTTCGATCTCGCCGACGGTCAGCAGTGAATCCGCGACGACGGTTCCGCCGCGGTCGAGGAGGCTCACGCGGACCTCGAGTAGTTGTGCCCATCGTTTCGCCCACTCCTGCAACGCGTCCGTGTCCGTGCTCGCGGCCCAGGGGCGACCGTCTTTGCCGGGCGCTGCCAGCCAGGAGGCGAGGAGCGCAGATTCGGCTCGCAGGCGATCGTAATAACGTTTTTCGACCGCTGAGTGAATCAAGGAAAAAGTCCCGACGCCGACGGAGAGAGCCGTCGCCAGGGCGAGGGGCAAAAGCCCTGCGAGCAGCTTGTGGCGCAGCTTCATGGCGTCTCCGGTTGCGGGGTCTCGCCGGGTCGAGTCCCTCCCCTGTCAGGAAAGGAAACGATAGCCGACACCGATGACGGTATCGATGCGTTCGGCCTCGGATCCTAGCTTTTTGCGCAGCCGGCGAATATGGGTGTCGATGGTCCTCGAGTCGACATCCTCCGCGTAGCCCCATACCTCGGAGAGCAGCTCCTCTCGCCGGCGGACGCGGCCCATGCGGGTCATCAAGTAATGCAAGAGTCGAAACTCGGTTGCTGTCAGGGAGATCTCTTCACCCGAGATGAAGACCTCGTGGGCTTCGGGAAAGAGCCGGATCGACCCTGCGGTCAAGACCTTGTCGGCCGCAAGCTTCTCGGACTGGGTCCGTCGCAGCACGGCCTTGACCCGCAGAATGACCTCGCGCGGGTTGAAGGGTTTGCTCACGTAGTCGTCGGCACCGAGTTCCAGGCCCACGACGCGATCCGTCTGTTCACCGCGAGCAGTGAGCATGATGATCGGCACGTCGGCGGTTTCCGGGCTGCGCTTGAGACGGCGGCAGATCTCGAGTCCGTCGAGACCCGGTAGCATCAGGTCGAGGAGAACGAGCCCCGGTGGATGGCGCGTGATGCCGGCCAGGGCGCTGTCGCCTCGCTGGTAGGCGTCGACCTCGAAGCCCTCTTTCTGCAAGTTGTAGCGCAGGATCTCGAGAATATCGGGTTCGTCCTCAACCAGCGCGACGCGTCGGGGTGCGGTCATGGGTTCATCCGATCTCCACGACGATTTTGCCGATGACTTGGTGTGCTTCGAGGCGTCGATGCCCCTCAGCCAGCTCCTCGAAGGGCAGGCGGCTTGCGATGAGGGGCGCGAGGCGACCCAATGCGATGAGACTGGCGATGCGAGGCAGGTCCGCCTTGCGACCCATGGTCGATCCTAGGATCTCTTGGTTTTTAAAAAAAATGGGGCGGAAATCACTGCGCAGCGCGAAGCCGGAGGAGGCTCCGCAGAAGACATAGCGGCCTCCCTTGGCGAGTGCGCGTATGGACGGAGCGAAGGTGTTTTCGCCGACGTGGTCCACGACGACGTCGATTCCGGTCGGTCCGGCCCAGTTCCGGAGTTCATGGAGCCAGTTCTTCTCGTGATAGGACAGTGCGAGCTCGGCGCCGAGCTCGCGTCCGACCCGCAGCTTTTCTTCGCTGCTCGCGGTCGTGGCGACCCGGGCACCGTGGAGGCGCGCGATTTGGATCGCTGCGGACGAGACTCCTGACGCGGCGGCGTGCACGAGCACGCGTTCCCCGGCCTGTAGTCGGGCCTTATGCACGAGCATCTGCCAGGCTGTCATGAAGGTTAAAGGAAACGCCGCCGCCTCGGCGAAGCTCAGGCCCTCGGGAATCTCGGCGACGTTTTCCGCGGGGAGCACGATCAGCTCGCAGGCCGTTCCATCCCTTGATTCGCCCAGGATTTCGTAGGATGCACAGAGGTTGTCCTTGCCCTCGAGGCAGGCCGGACAGTGTGAACAGGAAACACCCGGCAGGATGAACACTGGCGTTCCCGGTGCCGGGCCATCGACGCCATCTCCCAGGGATTCGATCTCGCCCGCGCCATCGGAGCCGGGAATCAGGGGGAGCGGAAAGCGTACGCCCGGGATACCCCGGCGGACCCACAAGTCGAGATGATTGAGGGCCATCGCCCGCAGTCGCACACGTACCTCGCCCGGTCCGGGCCAGGCGACGTTGCGCTCTACCAGCCGGAGCTGTTCTGCTCCGCCATGCTCGGTGATCTGGTAGGCCCGGGAACTCGACACCTTTACGCAGGCTCCTTCGGGGGGATTCTAACCTCAATCCGCGTCGGGTAACGTGTGACAAAGGTGCGACATCTGCTCCGAAAAAGGCAAAAGTCGAAGCGATTCGTCGCCTGGATACGAAAATGCGGCGTGGGTATCGAGTTGCGGAAAGCCCCATGTTCTCCCGGTGCGGTGCGGTGTCACGGTCAGGGCTCCCCAGATGATCCGCAAGCTCTCGTTCGTAGGGCACGCCGCTGAGGATAACGCGGGATAATAGGGCTGGACGCGATCAACCGCGGCTGTATATTCGCGACAAGGAGGATGTGGCGCCCATGCCGTCCTATAGCAGAGTTCTGCGGCGAGTTCTCACCGCACTTGTCATCACTGTCCTTGTGCTGATCTCCTCCTCGAGCGTCTTTGCTGGCCGGCGCTGGCTCAATCGCCCGAAGGAGGACGGTCCCCCGGGTAACTTGGCGGTGATGTCGTTCCAACTCTATGAGATAGGCGTCGGATCGACCCGCCATCAGATTCTTGCGCGGGTGCTCATAGAGAACCAGTCCCCGCTCGATCGGCTCAAGCCCTTCCGCGTCGTCGTGCTTCGCGATGAAGACAGGACGGCCCGCCGGGGCAAGCAGCGCAATGAGATTGAAATCCTCGGGACTTGCAACGGCGAGGCGCTCCCAAGGGGGCAGGTCGCGATTTGCGATATCTGGCTGCGGGGGGGGCTCATCGAGGAGGGCGAGAGCATCATTGCGGTGCTCGATCGCTCCATCGAGAGTTTCGATATTTGGGATGGCGAGGCAGGAAACGACCGCCGGTCGGCGGCCCTGCGCACCATGCCCGGCGGTGGTCATGTCTTGCGCGTCGCATCCTGGGAGGTGCGACCTCGGATCCTCCACGGCATGGGCGAGGTGCAGTTCCGCTTCACGGTGGAAGGCGCCCATCTCGTCTGGCTCCTCAGCCAGGAGGAGGACGAGCCGCGACTGATCGCCGGCCATCCCGCAGACGGTCTTCTGACCGGCAAGGGGCTTGTGCGCGTGCGTTCCTCGGGGCCTTTGACCCTTGTCGCTCGCAACTCTCTCGGGGCTTTCGTCTACGAGACGATCCCCGTGCTCAACAGCTACCAGCAGCCGAAGCCTTCCTGGGTGCAGTCACCAGTGGACTCCATCGATGATGCCGCCGTGGCTCGTGTCCTCGATCCGGGGGTCTACGAAGAGGACGACAACGAGATCATCCTCAAGAACCTACGTCTCTACCTGGGAACAAAGAACTGGGCGGTGGAGCTCGAGCGGTTGCGGCGTTTGGGTGAGTCCGATCGACCCATGCCCGCGAATGTGCTCAACCCAAAGGCACGCGAGCGCAAGTAAATTGCTTCAGTTGACCTGTTTTGCATAAAGCTATCGAGCTTTCGGTGACGCCGATGAGCAGTGAGGGTTGTGCTCAAAGTGCGAGCACAGGTGGGACCCCTTGCTTCCCGGGTACGAAGCGGTGCTTCAGTCTTTGAACAGGGCGTCGAATGCCGATTTGTTGTTTGAGGCGCTCTTGCCTTTGAGTCGTTTTCCTGTGGCATCGAGCACGAGCCTTGGACGGAAGAGCTTGCAGGCGTTGGCGCCCCACTTGTCTGAGATGGCTTCGCTCGGTGTTTCCCGGCACTGCCAGCGCGTCGAAGAATCGAAGTGGACGCAGTGCTTGCAGGAGTGAAGCGCCGTACCGCAGGACTCGCAGGCTGTGGCGGGGCCGATGAAGGCCACGTCCGGCCTTTGTTGGCCACCACAGTTTTGACAGCGGACGACTTCTGTTGCCGCGCGCTCCATGCCTCGGCGGAGGCGGCGGACTTGTTCACGGTTGCCCAGGTCGGGCTGGCGGGGGTGTTCCCCGCGCCTGTTGTTCATCACTTATCGATCCTCCCCGGGATAGCCTCGAGCGGCAGCAAACGGCTCCCACCGAGAGCTGGCT
>CAYSMT010000204.1:0-5674 GCA_964432135.1 uncultured Acidobacteriota bacterium | reverse complement strand
TGCTCGAGCGTGCCACGAGACGGGCCGGCGCCAAGGAGTCCTGACTCAGCCTTCGCCCGCGAGATCTTCGTAGGTTTCAAGAATTTGGTCACAGCCGAATCGGATCGTCATCACAACACGGCGATGGACCTCTGCGCCGAGTAGTGCCCCTTCCGGGTCGTGCTCGAGGGTGCGCACGCAGATGTCGCTGAGCACCTCCATCGCCCGACAAACCTCGTCGACGCTGAAGCCTTCCGCATGGCGCTTTTCCGCGAGGTCTCGGCAGTAGTCCATGAAAATACCCTTCTCGCAGACCCGGATCGAGCTGAGAAGCTGGCGCATGATGACTTTGTGGCGCCAGGCGAGCACTTCGCGATCCGTCGCTTGGTAGCGTGCGAAAGGTTGGCGGTTTCGTCCCGCCATGATCGTCTTGGTGAACTCGGCGCGCATGGCCTCTCGATGGCGTTCCAATAGACGATGGATGATCAGGTTGGGTCTGACCTTGACCTCCTTGAGGGCCGCGCGGTTGCGTTGGTGCCACAGCTCAGGATCAGTCTTGAGGTGCTCGAGAATGAAGGGAATTCTTCGCAGGATTTCGAGGCGCTCCCGAGGCGCCCAACCGAGGCGCTTGCGGGTTCTTCGAGAGTCAACGGTCAAGGACTGATCGAGGTATTTCATCATCCAGGGGCGCTCGAAAGGCATGCTTCCCAGAACTCGTCCGAGCAAGTTCATCGCATGTACGCCGAGCACGCAGACGGGCTTGGGCATGAAGATGGGCTGCACGGCCTCGTCGGTGTATGCGGTAAGGGTTGCTTCAAAGAGATCGCGATGAGAGGTCGCGCCGTCACCGCTGACGTTGAAGACTTCGCGCTGATCGATAACGTCATTTTTTTCGAGGATGCGCGCGAGGCAGGCAGCCGCGTCGCGCACGTGGAGATAGGGGATCGCGGAGAGCCCCTTTCCGCCGAGGATACGGCGGTTCCATGCGTCGGAAAGCCAAGCACAGAAGAAGAAGTACAATGGCGGATACTCGCACCAGTCCGAGAAGAGAGCGGCGAAGCGCACGATACACGAGGGCACTGTCGTGTCGTACTCAGCGAGCATCCTTTCGCCGAGGCGTTTGGTTATGGCGTAGATATGCTCTCCATCGGGAGGAGAGCTTTCGTCGATGGCTGCACCGGAGGGCGGGAACTGACAGGCCGCTGTCGAACTGGCAAAGATGAAGCGCTTGAGATCCATGCGGCTCGCCTCTTCTAGGACGTTGCGCAGGCCATCGACATTGGTGCGCCAGTATTCCGGGTGTTCTTCGCCGGTGAAGTCATAGTGGGCCGCTAGGTGAATTAGGTGGTCGATCGGGCCGGCGTGTTGCGCTTCGGCAAGGGCCCGTTGAAGACGTCTCTGGTCGACGATATCGACGAGCTGCCAGGTGATGTTGTGGTGTATCGGAGCGCCGCAGCGGATTTGTGAGCGTCGGGCGAGAGCGAAGATGCGATAACGCTCCTTGAGCTGCTCGAGGAGGCGTCTGCCTATGAAACCGGATGCTCCGGTAAGGACGATCAATGGCAAGGACATCGAGCAATTCTAACAGCAGCGAGGAGGTTGAGTCTCGATCATTTCAAAGGGGTTTGGACGTCGCTTCACGGTTCCCTTCGGGGGGGCGCTACGGTCATTCGGCAAGCCTCCAAAGGAGGTAGGGAGGTATCATAAAGCGGAAGGTTCATCGCGCGGGCGAAGGAAGAGGAGGGTCGGAGATGGCGAAGAAGATCCGGGCGCGCAAGCTTCGGCGACAGCGGCGTCGCAAGAAAAAGCGTACTCTTGAGGCCGTTGCGGCTGTGGTGCTGGCGTTGCTCGCGATCGGCGGCCTGGTGCTAGCTTCTATGGAGGGTTCCATCTTCGCCATCATGTTCTGCGCCATGTGGCTTGCAGGGACCGTTTTTTGGCTTTTTGCGATCTTCGACTTCCGCGGTGCTTGATCCTCGTTGTGACGCGTTCTTTCGGCCTCAGGGTCGCGGTGCGACGCGCCCGAGCAGATCACCGACGAAATCCTTGTGAAGGCCCACGGTCAGCATCTTAAGGCGTAGGTAGTCGTCGCGGTACATGTAGTATCCCTTGAACCGTCCCGCGCGCGACGAGCGGTTGGAATCTTTGATCAGGAACCAGTCGTGACCTGCATGCCGTAAGTGTCCGACGAGGTGAACGCCATGGTCGTCGGTCGTTGTGCCGTTGCAGATGCGCATTTCCCGCGCGTCCTGGTCGATCATCGAGGTGGGAATGTCGAAGCTCGGCACGAAGGCGATGTCGTATCGGCCATAGAGCCCCGGTTCGGAGACGTCCCCACCAAGAGTCAGTGTCGCTCCGCTATCGAGCGCTTTGAGGACGATCGCGTACCATTCGTCGAGGGGCAAGTTGATGTAGCTCTTGTCGTGCCACCAGTTGTCCGGCACCTCGAACTCGCCCCGAGTATAGAAGGGTAGGGAAGATGTAGACATCAAGGAGAGGTAGTCATCGGGATTGATCTTGACGACCTTGGAGAGGAACTCGTGCGGCGTATAGTGCACACCTTGCCAGGAGAAGCTTTTCGGAGGAGGCCCCATCCATGTGTCGAGGATTTGTCGCAGCGAGCCGATGATCAGCTCCTCGTTCCAGATATTGCGCTCGCGGCACCATTCCAGAAAAGCCTTCATCTGTCCAAACATCAGCTCATGGTTGAAGCGACCGTCGGCGGCGAGGACGCCCTCGTAAGCCGCGCGCGGAACGATGCCGTAGGTCTTGAAAATATGCTGAAAGGCGTTTGACTCCGAGCCTTGTTCGAAGACGGACTCGCCACGGGTTTCGATGTAGGCCTTGGCTTTCTCGATGTACTCCCAGTAAGCGGTCCACATCTCTGAGAGCTTGATATGGTCGCCATGTCGTCGCGCGACCTCCGACTCGATGAAGGAGGTCACCGAAAAGCTCCAGCAGGTGCCCGTAAGGTACTGGGGAGTTGGCGGAAAGTGCCAAGCCTGGTCGAAGACCTCGGGTCCGACGGGAGCATCGATCGCTGAGATCTCAGGCCGGAACTCAGGGCGCGTGTCCTTCTTCTCTTTCCGGGTTTTTTTGATCTCCTCGAGGATCTTGTCGGTTTTTTCTTGGGCGGTCTTGCGCAGCGTTTCGTTGGTCTCTTTCATCTCCTTGAGAACGGGATACTTCGTCTGCTCGACGTAGACCGCGTGATCTCGTTCGACAGCCTGAGAGAGGGCGATCGGCGGCACGGCAAGGGGGAGGGAGGTAGCGATGAGGGTCAATAGGACACGGTGAATGATCATGAGGGCCTCCGGCCGCACAATGTATCACCCTTCCTGTCTCGCCATGGGGCTGGAGCTTTCATGACAGAGCATGTCGACGATGACTCGCTTCAAGTGCCAGGCTTGCTCCAGAGCCGGGCGATGAACGCCTCGAAGGTTGGAGAGTGCGCCGCGTCGCGTTCCTTCCACATGGCGAGGATAAGGTCACGATAGTGAGCTGTCTCCGGCCGTAGCGCTTGACCCTCGTCGAGATGAGCGCGCAGTTGCCGCGGACCGCCATTGTAGGCCACTGCTGCCAAGGCGATCGCCTCTGCGGGGTCTGAGGAGGGGAAAGCCTTCATTTGCTGGGCGAGATACCAGGCACCGAAGTCAATGTTCAACTCGGCTTCTTCGAGCTGAGACAGCTCGAAGTCCTGAATGCCCCGCGCTTGCGCGATCCTCTCCGCTGTTGCCGGCATGATCTGCATTAAGCCGCGAGCGCCTAAAGTGCTGCGCGCATCGCTCTGACCTCCAGATTCGACGAGGGTCATGATGGCGAGCAACGCGGGATCGACTCCGTGGCGAGCACCCGCGGCTCGGAAGAGCGGCGCGAGCCTGCGGATCGAGCGGGGCATCCAGGCGATGGCGATGCCATCACCTCCCCGACCCTGCGCCAGCGCGAAGCCGAGGGCGCCGAGGCTCAGTGCCCCGGCGAGGAGCAGGAGAGTCAGATTGGACAAGAGCTCATGGCGCTCGTTGCGTGGGTTGGGATGAATGATGCGTTGGATGCGCGTCATCAGGGAGCCTCCTGTGGCTGGGCTTGTCGTTGCCAGGGTGAGCAGCTGGGTGTCAGCGAGAGCGGCCAGTGCCTGGGCGTAAGCGACGCGGTCTTCTGTCTGGGCCAGGACGAGATCGTCGCAGCAGAACTCACGCTCCACGCAGATCTTGCGAGAGACCCACCAGACACAGGGGTGGTAGAAGAGCAGTGCTTCGACGACGGACTGAATGAGATGGATGACCTGGTCGTGCCGGCGAACGTGGGCGAGTTCGTGCAGTAAGAGCGCCTCGAGGTAGTCCTTCGGCAGAGAAGAGAGCAGTGAGAGCGGCAGTAAGATCACAGGGCGCAACCAGCCAACGAGCATCGGGCCCGTCTCGAGGTGGGCACCCCGCACGACAACGCGACGCGTTAGGCCGAGACGGCGCGCGAGCCGGTCGACGCGCTGCTGCCAGCTCGTGTCGAGCGCGGACGCCCTGCGAGTGAGCACGAGGCGTAAGTATCCCCATCCCCCGGCGAGACGTGCCGCCATCAGAGCAGCGCCGATTGTCCAGGCGACGAGCAGCCAGCCCATCACGCTGTCGGCGACGGGGCGTGGTGCGGTGGCCAGTTGTACGAGGACCGCGGCGGGATCTACGGGTGCAGAGCGTGTCAGCGATACGTAGATCAGGCTCAAGGTGAGTAGTGGCGCGAGAGCCATGGCGGTCATAGTCAGGCAGGCCGCCAGGTAACGCGTGGAAGCCTCCGCGCGGCGGCTGAGCCGCCGCGTCAAGACGAGCGCTGAGCCGAGTGCGAGCCCCTGCCAAAGGAAATGCAACAGGGTTCGGGCGAGCGCCTCGAGCAGAGGAGGCAATGCAGAGGGCGACAGCTCGGCGGCGATCAACGCGTTCGTCCACGCTCGATCTCGTCGAGCAGGTGCCGAATCTCTTCGAGCTCTTTGGAGGAGGTTGAGGCAATGCTCAGCGCGCGTTCGACAAGCTGGGACGCTGAGCCCGCGAAGGCGCGCTCGATGAGATGGCTCACCAGCGAGCGTTGAGTATCAGCCTGGCTCTGCGCGGCGCGGTAGACGTGTGTTCGTTGCGAGACGTCCCGCGCGAGCCAGCCCTTGCGAGTCATGATCTGCATCAGTTTGAGCACTGTCGTGTAGCCGGTGTCCCGCGTTGGGTAGAGCTGCTCGTAGACCTCGCGGACCGTCGAGGGTCCCCGTTGCCAGAGTACGGAGAGGATCGCGATCTCGGCTTGGGTTGGTCGTTCCTGGTGGCGTTTTTTGCGCGGCATCGAGCCTCCGTTCATCTTCGCGAGAAGATTATACGAATAAATTCGTATTGTCAACGAAAATTTTCGTATTTTGCGAGCACGGCGCGTCCGATCATCCTTCCGGAGAGTTCAGATGAGCATGATGCGGCGAGACTCGCGGATCCGGGCTCGGAGGAGGAGCTGATCGTAAGCGCGCGCGGAATGGGCCCAGGACAGGTCTTCGCTCATCGCTCGCCGGCGGATCCGCGCCAAGCGTTGCGGGTCGTCGCGGAAAAGCGCGAGGGCGCGCTCGCTCGCCCAACGGAGACCGCCAACGTCGGGAGTCTCGAAGACGAATCCGTTGCCCCGTCCGGGTGCGTCGTCGATGTCGATGACCGTATCGGCCAGCCCACCTGTGCGG
>CAYSMT010000203.1:0-5685 GCA_964432135.1 uncultured Acidobacteriota bacterium | reverse complement strand
CACAAGGTGCTGTAGAAATAGTCTTTAGAAAAGATGCCCAAAAAGCAGATGATCAGCGGCTCGAGCAGCGAGAGCAGATTCGCCGTCGCCTCGTCGACTTCGTCCTCATAAAAGTCAGCAATCTTGCTCAGCATCGTGTCCATCGCGCCGGTCTGCTCACCGATCGCGATCATCTGCACAACCATATCCGGGAAGACTCCCGTCTCCTGCAACGGTGCCGAAACGGTCTTTCCTTCCTCGACGCCCTTGCGTACCGTATAGATCGCGTCCTCGATGATCGCGTTACCGGCGGTGCGCGCGCAGATGTCGAGGCCGTCAAGAATAGGCACGCCGGAAGTCGTCAATGTGGACAAAGTACGGCAGAAACGGGCCACAGCGATCTTCCGCAACAACGAGCCAATGATCGGAATTTTCAGCATCATGGCATCGATCACGTGGCGGCCTTTATCCGTCTTGTAATAGGCCTTGATCCCGAAACCGGCCCCAACACCTCCCCCGATCATCAGCCACCACCAGCGACGAAGGAAGTTTGAGAGCATGATCGTGACCCGCGTTGGCAGGGGCAGCTCGGCTCCCAGACCCGTGAAAAGGTCTGCGAAAACCGGGATCACGAAGGTCAGGATGACCCAGACGACAACGACCGCGATGGCCATGACGGCCACCGGGTAGATCAGCGCGCCTCGGATGGCGGCCTTGAGCTTGACGATCTTCTCGATGTAAACGGCCAAGCGCTGCAGGATCGTGTCGAGAATTCCGCCCGTCTCGCCCGCCGCGACCATGTTCGAGTAGAGATCGTCAAAGACGCGAGGATGCTTGCGCATGGCATCAGCGAGGGTCGAACCGGACTCAACATCCGAGCGCACAGCATTCAGGCAGTTCTGGAAAACACGATTCTTCTGCTGGCTGCCCAAGATCTCCAGGCACTGAACCAAGGGCAAACCGGCATCGATCATCACGGAGAACTGCCGCGTGAATACCGAGAGCTCCTTCTGTTTGACGCCGCCGCGCAAGCGCGGGAGAGCGATCTCACGACCCTTCTCGGTGACTGACGAGACGACGACGCCTTGCCGGCGAAGAGCGGCGACGGCCTCCTCGCGGGTCGCAGCCTCGACGGTCCCCTCGCGCGTTTCTCCGGTGCGCGCCCGGCCCTTGTAGACGAAGGTTGCCATCTTCTCTCCTATCTCGCTCTCTCAAAGGCCGGGAGACAGCCCAGATCTTCCGCCACTCGCTCGGGTCGACGAGCACGGCGTATCCAATCCAGAGCTAGCGTCTCCCGCTCACCGGGGCACCACCGCCGAGCGTGCCGACGCCCCTGTTGATCATCTCCTGGAGTTCCTCTGGATGTTGGGAAACATCCATCGCCGTCTGTAACGTGACCTGGCGCCGAAAGTAGAGCGTCGCCAGGGATTGGTTGAAAGTCTGCATTCCGTGCTTGGCCTGCCCGGTCTGCATCATCGAGTAGATCTGATGAATCTTGTCTTCACGAACGAGGTTCCGAATGCCGGAGTTCGGCACGAGGATCTCCATCGCAAGCACTCGAGACTGTCCGTTCGCGTGGGGCAGCAGCGCCTGACAGACGATTCCCTCGAGGACCAGCGAAAGCTGAGCACGAACCTGCGGCTGCTGGTTGGCCGGGAAGACATCGATGATGCGGTTGATCGTCTGGGCGGCTGAGTTGGTGTGCAAAGTAGCCAGGGTGAGGTGTCCGGTCTCGGCGATGCGCAACGCGCATTCGATCGTCTCGAGGTCGCGCATCTCTCCGATCAAGACGACGTCTGGATCCTGCCGCAGCACCGAGCGCAGGGCATTCGGGAAGCTCTTGGTGTCCGCACCGAGTTCGCGTTGATTGACGATGCAGCGCTTGTGCGAATGCAAGTACTCGACGGGATCTTCGATGGTCACGATATGCGACTGCCGCTCTCTGTTGACCTTGTCGAGCATCGCTGCCAGGGTCGTGCTCTTGCCCGATCCCGTCGGACCCGTCACCAGCACCATGCCCCGCGGTCGCTCGGACAGGGTAGAGATCACATCCGGCAGCCCCAGCTCCTGGAAGGTCTTGATCTCCCAGGGAATGGTCCTCAGAGCCGCCGCGACGGCGCCACGCTGGAGGAAGACGTTTGCGCGGAAACGCGCGACACCCTTCATACCGAAGGAGAAGTCCAGCTCGAAGTTATCCTCGAAGCGGTGCTTCTGCTGATCGGTCATGACCGAATAACATAACGCCTTGGTTTCTGAAGCTGCGAGCGGAGGCATCTGCAGAGGAATCAACGCGCCATTGATCCGCACCTGCGGCGGAGAGTTCGTCGTGATGTGCAGGTCGGTCCCCCCCTGCTCCACCATTGTCTTGAGTAGTTGCTGCAGTGATACGGCCACGAACGCACTCCCAATCTAAAGACGCTAGAACACGGTCTCGCGTACGACTTCATCGATGGTGGTCATGCCCTGTTTGATCTTCTCGAGCCCGGAACGGCGCAGCGTGATCATTCCCTCCTCGACCGCCTGCCGCTTGAGCTCGAGCGCGCTGCAGCCGGTCAGAATCATCTCGCGAATCTCTTCGGAAACCTCCATCACCTCGAACAGGCCGGTCCGCCCCTTGTAGCCGGTGTTATTGCACGTACCACAGCCACGGCCCTTCATCGGCTTGACTCCGCCAACCTCATCCGGCGTGAATCCGATGTCGATCAGCGCCTGCTCGGGGATCTCCAATACCTCCCCACAGTCCTTGCAGACCCGCCGGACGAGTCGCTGAGCGCAGATCAAGTTGACCGAAGTCGCCACCAGAAAAGGCTCGATGCCCATGTTCATCAAGCGATTGATCGTCGAAGGAGCATCGTTGGTATGGAGGGTCGAGAGCACGAGGTGGCCGGTCAGCGCCGCCTTGACGGCGATCTCGGCGGTCTCAAAGTCTCGAATCTCTCCAATAAGAACGATGTTCGGGTCTTGCCGAAGGAAGGAGCGCAGCGCCTCGGCGAAAGTGAGTCCGATCGATTCTTTGGTTTGGACCTGGTTGATCCCATGGAGGTTGAACTCCACCGGATCCTCCGCGGTCATGATATTCGTCTCCGGCGTGTTGATCTTCGAGATCGACGAGTAAAGAGTGTTGGTCTTACCGGATCCGGTCGGGCCGGTAACGAGCACCATCCCCCAGGGCTTGAGGATCGCGGTCTCGAAACTGCGATAGGAAGCCTCCTCGAAACCGAGCTTTCCGAGATCGAGGCAGAGGTTTTCCTTATCCAGCAAGCGGAGAACGACCTTCTCGCCGAAGAGGGTCGGCACACTCGAAACGCGGTAGTCCATCTCTCGCGTACGATCCTCGAGCTTCATTTTGATCTTAATACGGCCATCCTGAGGCAGGCGACGCTCGGCGATGTCGAGCTTGGCCATAATTTTCAAGCGGCTGATCACCGCGTCCTTGAGCTTCATCGGAGGACGCATGTACTCGCTAAGCACACCGTCGACGCGCAATCGGACGCGGAAGTCCTTCTCGTAGCACTCGACGTGGATGTCGGAGGCCCCTTTCTGGATGGCGTCGACCAACACGCGGTTGACGATGCGCACCACCGGAGCTCCCGCGCTGATCGACTCGAGATTGTTGACGTCGATCTCGTCCTCGTCCGACATCAGCTCGACGTCTTCGGGAAGCTCGTCCTCGTCGCTGTCGAAGACCGCCTCGTCGTCGCTCTCCTCGAAGAGATCGAGGCGCTTTTCCTCGTAGGAATGTGCGACGGCCTCTCGAATGGCGCACTCGCTCGCAAGCACCGGCTCGACCTCGCAGCCGGTCCGGAAGCGGATGTCGTCAAGAGCAACGACGTTGGTCGGATCCGCCATGGCGAGGGTCATGATGTTGCCGGTCTTATGCACCGGGAAGACGTGGTAGCGCCCCGCGACCTCTTCAGGAATCAGGTCGAGCAAGTCACGGTCGACATGCGGGAAGAGACTCCGCAGGTCGATCGCCGGTATCCCGTACTGCTCGGAGAGCAGATGAACGAGATCCTCCTCGCTGACGCTCCCGAGCTGGACGAGGTGATAGCCGATCTTGCCACCTTCGGCCGCTTGTCTCTCGAGCGCTTCCTTGAGGGCCTCTCGCGTGATCAGCCCCTCGTCGAGCAGCAATTCTCCGATTCGGTCCGCCATCCGCACCTGCTCCCTGGTCGATCGGGTCGAGGCCCGCTCGCTCCGTGGCGATCTCGCGCGCCGCGGGGTTCGCGGTGATTCGCAGCAATCTCCTGCAGTCAAACTTGGTGGTTGCCGCAGTGCGGGTCAAGGCACGAATGGCGCTCTTCTCCCGCAGCCAGGAAGGTCTGAGAATCGGGCATCGCCGCCCTTTCGAACCGGGGTGCGGCGAATCAGCGCGGTGGATCGCCCCAGAGTGCGTCCCGCTGGGCGCGATCCGCAAAAAAGGTGTCCATGAAACCCGTCGACAACCTGCCAGCTCGAAAGTCGGCCGTTGCGAGGATCTCCGCGACCAGCGGGAGATTGGTCGAAATCCCTTCAATGACGAAGAGATCGACGGCGCGCACGAGGCGGGAGATGGCCTCCTCGCGGCTTCGTCCCCGAGCCACGAGCTTGGCGATCATCGAGTCATAGTGGGGCAGCACCGTATAACCGGCGTAGGCCGCCGTGTCGAGACGAATCCCCGGTCCGCCGGGAGGATGGAAGGTCGAGATCAACCCGGGACAGGGGCGGAAGGTCCACGGATCCTCCGCGGTGACTCGGGCCTCGAGGCTCCAGCCGTGGATGGACAGATCCTCTTGGTGAAAGCCGAGAGGTTCCCCGGCGGCAAGACGGAGTTGCTCTTTGACCAGATCGAGGCGAGTGATGTTCTCCGTGACCGGATGCTCGACCTGGATCCGGGTGTTCATCTCCATGAAGTAGAAGTCGCCGCTGGCATCGAGGAGGAACTCTACGGTTCCGGCGGAGTAGTATTTGGCTGCGTGGGCTGCGTTGACGGCTGCTGCACCCATCTTTTCCCTAAGGGCATCGTCCACCGCCGGGGAGGGCGATTCCTCCAGCAGCTTCTGGTGCCGACGCTGGATGGAGCAGTCTCGTTCGCCCAGATGGACGACGTTGCCGTGGCGGTCGCCCATGATCTGGATTTCGATGTGGCGGGGATTGACGATGAACTTCTCCAAGTAGAGGCTGCCGTCGCCGAAGGCGTTCTCTGCCTCTGCCTGTGCCGTGGCGAAGGCATTGCCCAGCTCCGCCGGAGTGTTGGCGACCCGCATTCCTCGTCCGCCACCACCGGAGACCGCCTTGACGATGACCGGGTAGCCGATCTCCTCGGCTAAAGGAGCGGCTTCTTCGGCGGTGGCGATGATGCCCTTCGAGCCGGGGATGACCGGGACATTGGCAGACATCATGGTCTGCCGGGCGGTGGCTTTGTTACCCATCAGGGTAATGGTGCGGGGTGAGGGTCCGATAAAGGAAACCTTGCACGCCTCGCAGATCTCGGCAAAGTGAGCGTTTTCTGCGAGGAAGCCGTAGCCGGGATGGATGGCATCGGCATCGGTGATTTCCGCCGTGGCGATGATCCGGGGGATGGCGAGATAGCTTTTGTTCGGCGGTGGCGGACCGATGCAGACAGCCTCGTCGGCGGCGATGGTGTGAGCGGCTCCCCGGTCGGCTTCGGAGTAAACGGCGACGGTGCGGATACCCAGCTCTCGGGCGGCTTTGATAACACGGAGG
>CAYSMT010000202.1:0-5701 GCA_964432135.1 uncultured Acidobacteriota bacterium | reverse complement strand
AGGAGGTCAAGCGAGTAGAACCCGCGTCACTCCGCGTAACGCAGAGGGGGACCGGCGCGACCTCCGAATCGAGCCTCGCGCAGCGCCTGACGGCGAGCGGCGATCTCGGATGCATAGCCTTCGCCATCGTCGAGCTGACGCATCAACCGCTCGAGCACCAGGGACACCGTGCCCCGGGCATCCTGAGAAGGATCGACTTCGTCGCCGATCTCCGCACCGTCAAGCAGGGTGGCCGCCTCCCGCGTCCGGCCCAGGCGGGCGAGAATCATCCCGGCACGGATCGAGGCGGCGAGCTTCACCAGAGCTCGACCCGTCTTGCGATCGGCCTCAGCTCGGGCAAGTGCTGGCAGCGCGAAGTCCTTCGCGTCGGCTTCGGCAACGGCAACACGCAGATTGCGTAGCGGCGTCACACGGATCGTTCGCTCGGCCTTCGCATCGGCGAGAACGAGCTCAACCTCTTGGCCCGGATCGAGTGCGGCAAGGCGCTGATTGAACTCGGCCACGCTCGAAACGCTCGTCCCCGCAAAAGAGCGTAGCTCCATCCCGACGGACACCTCCTGTGCGGGACTCGCCGGGTGCATCCCCGCAATGACGGGAGCCCCTCCGCGCCGAGCGACGAGGTCCAGACCGAGGAAGGGCTGGTCAGCAAGCTGCTTGACCTCGAGCGAAGCGCGCAGTTGCTCGGCCGCCCGCGGATCATCCGCAAGCCAGGAACTCGCCTCGAAGAGCCCGCGCTTGGCGTCGATCAGCACGAGAGTCTTGGCGGCGCGTACGCCGTGCGTACCTGGACGCCAGATCGCGAGTAAGTCGGCCTCTGGCGCCAGCGCTTGCGCCGCGGTCCTGAGCTCATCGCCGACTCCCGTTAAATGGTCAGGGTAGAGCGGCGCACCACCAGCGCCACCCAACAAACGAGCGAGCAAGGTACCGAGCGCGCCCTCGACTTGGTCGGAATCGACCGAGAGACGATTCCAGCCTTCACCGACGAGCGGCGCGTCTGATGTCATGCCTTCGAGGCCGGAGATGGCGAGAGTAGGCCGGGGAAGCGGCACGATCTTGCGCACTTCCTCGTGGGCCAACTCGACCTTTTCGAACCAGGCCCGTCGGCCTCCGAGAGAGAGCGCGAGCTCATGAACTCCTGGGCAAAGCTCATGGCGACCCGTCGGCGTGGGCACACCGTCGACGAGAATGATGCCCTCCGGTCGCTTCCAGTCGATCACAAGCCGCGCACGCGACGCCTCGAGCTCGATCGTGCCGAAGCTCATCGGCGAGGAATCCAGCGCATCGAGCACGACGTCGAGCGCGATCGCCACACGGCGGAAGCACGGTGCCTCGATCACGATCTCGTGAGGCCCTGGCGGGACCTCCCGCACCAGGAAGGGACGCGAGAGATCTCCATCCTCAGCCGCCTCGCTATGCCCGAGCAACTTGCCATCGAAACGTAGCTCGGCTCCTGCAGGCCGCGTCGAGATGACGACATCGCGCGCCACTTGCTCCATCTCGCCCGTCAGCTCGACGGTGTCTCCGGCAGCAACCTTCACACCATCCATCCGCAGGTCGCTAAAACCGTGGCGAATGAGCACGAGAACGTGCTCGCCCGCAGCCACGGCAAGCTCGCTCTCAGGCTTGAACACGCGCTCGCGACCATCGACGAGGACCTTCTCACAGGGCAGAGGCGAGCAGTGCACCCGGAGATAGCCAACGAGCTTGCTCCGGCGCGCCGAAAACAATGCGACATACTTCGGACCGACGATCTCTCCACTTGCCTGGTAACCTGGCTGCAGAGCAATGAGACGATCGATCGCCTCGCTCGCCCCGCTCTTGTCCCCGAGGGTATAACGGGCTTGGGCCATCAAGTCGAACGCTCGCGCAGCCAGCGCCCGCCGCTTCTCGTCGTCTCCCGCTCCCGCCGCCAGTGCCTCGCTCACCTTCCGCGCCGCCCTTTCGGCACCTTCGACGTCCGCTTCGAGTAGCGCTTCCTCCGCCTCGACGAGGGTCTTCTCGAGTGCCTTCAAATCGATGACAGCTTGGGTCGAATCGCTCAACTGCTCTGGTACGAGCTCCGGAGCCGTGCCGGGCACCGCGTCCTGCGCAAGGCTTGGAACAACGAACACGGAAAAAAACGCCCCAGCGAGCAGCGCTCGATACACTATCTTCAGCGCAGCCATAGCAACCTCTTCTTGCGGCCCTCGAAGACGACCAGGGCGCCGCTCCGATCCACGGCCAGTAGCTCGGCACGCCCGAAGGCCGCCTCGCCCTGGCGGGGCAGGAGCTGCTTGGTGAGCAGCTCGCCATCAGGAGAAAACACGAGCAGATTCGGGGCCTTTGCATCTAACAAATAGAGATGTCCAAGGGCATCACGCGCGAGATCCACAGGAGTCGCCGCAAGACCTTCAAGTGCGACGACCTTGAGGCTCGTACCATCGGCGCCCACCTGGATCAGGGAGCGCCGTTTCGCATCGAGAATCCACGCGCCCCCATACGCCCCGGCAACAACCCGTCGGGGTACAGCTCGCGGCGGAAGCTGCGCATGGACGCCGCCCGCGGTGACGCCCTCCCCGACGAGAATCACCGCGCGCGACTTGCGATCGATAACCCATGCCGTTGCGGGCCCGACGGGAGCGATGTCGCTGATCTCGGCGCGCTCGGGAAGGCTGAAGACCTCTCCTCCGGGCGCGAGCACACCCATCGTCCCGGCAAGCCAAAGCCGTTGCCAACGATCGACGGCGAGCGTGCTCAGGCCAGCGACACGACGGCGCTCGGGTGTCATCTGCCCCGGTGCGTAGATCGCCACGGCTTCCTGCCGCTCCAACGCAACGTACAATCGCCCGCGAGCATCGAAGGCGAGATCGCTCGCCTTCGCGGGAAGCGGTGGCCCCAGCGCTTCCGGTGGCGCAGAAAAGACTTGTTTTGCCCCACGCAGGAGGGAGAAACGCAGACGATCGAGCAAGGTCGCCAGATCGAGTGCGGCATCGCGAGCCGAGCTATCGCTCTCCGCCGCAGCCTGCGCTTTGCCCAGCTCGACGAGCGCCTCGTCGAGCTCTCCACTCTCGAAAGCTGCCCGGGCGAGCACGAGTGCGGCGCGCCCCGCCTTGACGTGCCGGGGGAAACGAGAGAGCAACTCGAAAGCGAGGCGCTGAGCTCGCTGCCGGCGCCCGGCCTCAAGGTGTAAACGCGCCGCCAACACAAGCGCGTCAGGAAGCTCTCTTGCCTCGGGATAGAGCACGGGCAAGGTACTCAGCAAAGCGACGGCCTCCTCGGGACTGTAGTGTGGCGTCGAGGGAATCAGCCGTAAGAGAGCCAGACGCCAGGAAGCCTCGGGGGCACTGTCCGAATCGGGAAAGCGCTTAATGATCGCCTCGAGACGGCGGCGCGCCGAAGCGAGGGCATCGGCTGCCAGCGGCTTGGCAAGCAAAGCGTCGTCTTGATCAAAGGAACCATCAAGCCGCGCGAGGGCGAGCAGGGCGTTGTCAGCCCACTCCGCGGCCGCTTCGTTCGCCGCTATCTGCTCGTAGATCTTTCGGGCCTGGGCGACTTGTCCGTCCCGCTCGAGCTCTTCGGCCGCGCGAATCTGCCGCCGGGCCAGAGGTGCCTCGGCGTTGGACGTACCCCCAAAAACGAGCAGCAAGACAACTAACGGCCAGGTTCTCATCACTGCCACGCCCCTTTCCCGACGCGCAAATCGGTGCTCTTGCTTCCGCCACGCACTACGACCGTCTCGCGATACTCGGCACCAGAAACTGGGTTGACGACCGTCAGCTCGACGGCTCCGGCCACGAGAGAGTAGCCCGTCAGCGGCGTCCGGCCGAGTTCCACGCTCGGCCCTCCACTGGCTGGTGTGGCTCGCACGACAGCATCGGCAGGAATTGAGAAGACCCGCAACTTGCCGAGCGTGGGGTAGATGACCTTCTCGCGCGTCATCTCAGATGAGCGTACACGTACGCTGATCTCCTTGCGATAGAGCACCTTCTTCGAGGCGAGCACGAGTTGGTGTGTCCCCGGAGTGAGACGCAGCCGCTCACCGGCCCGCCCGATCCGCCGGCCGCGACGGTCATAGATCGTCACCGCGTAGCCCTTGCCAGGTGCGGAAATCTCCAGGGTGCCGACCGCGGGCGGAGCAAGGTCGACCTCGCGCAACTGAGCAGCCCACTCCTCTCGGGAAGCCTGCTTGCTGAGGGTGATCTCGCGGGGCTGACGGGGCGGCGCGGCCAGCTCGACGAGATGATCCTCGCAAGCCCGCAAATCGAGCGTCGTCGGCGTCTTCCCCGCAAGGCGCCGGCCGTCCAGCGTGATTCGCGCTCCGCCCGGATCGGAGCTCGTCGGGATCGAGATGACCTTCGGCTCCGCCTCGACGATGACTTGGGCTCCGAACTCGGCCGGTGCCAATGTCTTCTGCCCCTCGAAGCAGGCGTCGACGATCTCGAGGCGCACGGGAGCGCCGCGGTCGCCGGGAAGATGGAGCCGCCCGGCAGCGTCGATCTCCAGCCCGTCATCGAGTACCCTCACGGACAGTTGCGCGGGATGGGTCAGCACGGGAATGAGAATCTCCGGGGCCGTGATGCGCAGGGCATCCCCGACAGCGCCCAACTTGGCGGAGAGCCAGTCTTCGACCTCGCGCCGGTGGCTCCCGAGCGGGTCCACACCCGCGCCGAGCCACAACGGCAAGGTCCAGGCGCTGGCGGTCAGGAGGAGCAAAACGAAAAGGCTGACCAGTGTGCGTCGCAGCTTGCGCGAGCGCGGAGGCGCTGGGGCGGCGCTCTGGGGCTCGCCACGAAGCGTGGAGCTGGCAATGCCTCCCTCACGCTTCGCAGGCGGCGGAATTTGGAGATTCGGCGGCACCCCCCCCATCCCCGCGAGGATGCCGTGCAGAGCCTTCGCGAAGGCGTTGCCCGTCTGGGGGCGCTCGTTCGGATTCTTCGACAGCGCCGCGTCGAAGAAGTTCGCAAGCTCTTGGGGCAGATCCCCGCGCAGCTTGCCCAGCGGCGTCGCAGGCTCGTTGACGATGCGGTAGAGCACCGAAGAAACCGTATCGCCCTGGAAAGGCCGCTCCCCTGCCAGCAACTCGAAGAGGGTGACAGCGAGCGAAAACAAATCGGAGCGTCCGTCGACCGGCCGGCCGGCGATCTGTTCCGGGGACATGTAGTTGGGCGTCCCGAGGAGGGTCTGCGTTGAAGTCAGCGAGGAATGCACGTCCTTGGCCAGCCCGAAGTCCGCCACCTTGAGCGAGCCGTCCGCGATAAGCACCATGTTCGCCGGCTTGATGTCGCGGTGAATGATCGCCGCCCGATGGGCCTCATCCAAGGCCAGTGCCGCCTGGATGCCGACCTCGAGAACCTTCTGGGCGGGCAGCAGGTGCCCTTCCCGAGCGTGGCGATCCAGGGTCGTACCGCGAAGGTATTCCATCGCGATGTAAGGCATGCCCTCATGCTCGCCAACGTCGAAGATCGTGACGATGTTGGGGTGGCTCAGCCCTGCGGCGGCCCGCGCCTCACGAAGAAAGCGCTCGCGCGTCTCCCCCTGCTCCGCGGCCGGAAGCGCGTCGAGCCCGGAGAGAATCTTGACGGCGACCTTGCGAGACAAGGCGGGATCGTCTGCGAGATAGACTTCGCCCACAGCACCCTTGCCGAGCAAGCTGAGCACTTGGTAGCGTCCGAATGTCGGAGGTAGACTCGAAGATGTCATCGGATCCCGGGTGGCCAAAGCG
>CAYSMT010000201.1:0-5793 GCA_964432135.1 uncultured Acidobacteriota bacterium | reverse complement strand
AGGGTCGCCCCGAGATCGAGACGGTAGATCGACGCACCCTCAAGTAGGGTTGAAACCTCACCCTGGGCGATCTTGAGAGCGAGACCTTCGACGAGGGCCGTCTTACCCACACCGGGATCGCCAACATAGACCGGATTGTTTTTTCGCCGACGCTGCAGGATGCGCATCGTGCGCTCAAGCTCCTTCTCGCGCCCGATGATCGGATCGATCCCTCCTGCTCTCGCGAGAGCGGTCAAGTCGGTGGTGAAGCTGCGCAACGCCTTACCGCTGGAGAGTTCTTCCTCATGCTCCTCATCCACCCCCGCCGCCGCGCGCCGACGGCGCTCCGAGCTCTCAGAAGCGCGCGTCCCATGAGCGAGATAGCTCACGACTCCCAGGCGAGTGACACCCTGTTGGTCGAGTAGGAAGCGCGCGTAGGAATCCTCCTCATCAAAGAGCGCGACGAGGACGCTGACTGTCGTGATCTCCGGCTGGCCCGAGCCACGCGCGTGGGCCGCGGCCCGGGCGAGAACGCGTCGAAAACCGAGGGTCGGCTGCGGCGGTGTGAGCGGGCCTTCAAGCTGATCGACGTCCCGGTCGAGGTGCTCTTCGAGCGCCTTCTTGAGCGCGGGCACGTCGCCCCCCACGCGGCGCAAGGTCTGGGCGACTTCAGCATCCATCAAAAGGGCAAAGAAGAGATGTTCGAGACCGGCAAACTCGTGTCGCTTCTCCGCCGCGTGGGACATCGCCACAGAAACGCTGATCTCGAGATCTTCTGAGAGAGTCATCCTTCTGGCTCCGCGCTCACCATGAGCGGCATGCCTTGTGAGCGTGCCTCCTGGGTGACCAACTCCACCTTGGTTTCCGCTACGTCGCGGGTATAGGTCCCTGCGACGCCAATTCCTTTGCGATGCACCTGCAACATGATGTGCGTCGCCTCAGCGGTGGACTTGTGGAAATAGGCGACAAGAACATGGATCACGAAGTCCATCGTCGTGTAGTCGTCGTTATGCAACAAGACCCGCCACATCCGTGGACGCCTCGTCCGCTGCTTGTTCTTGGTCGCGAGCTCGCCCTCTCGCTTCCCTTGATCTCTGCCCATGCAGCCAGCTTAGAGCCGGCGGAAGAAAATAGCACCCATCCGCGTCTCCCACTCGCGAAGGTCTCTCTACTCGCGCCCCGCGGCTTTCTTGGCAGCCATCAGATTATCAATCCCAATCATCGTTGTTAGATCGAGACCGACGCGCATCCTTGCAAATAACCTCTCTCCAGCAACACATGAAGTCCTACAAGAGAGCCTGGATCGTTGTGAAGATCTGTTCCTTAAACGCCTCGCGTTCGGACGAGGAAGGAAGCTCGGCATGAGGCGCACCGGGAAAGACCACGGGCGAAGCGATTTGAATCCGCACGCGGCTGGGTCGAGGGATAAGACGAGTGCGGGGTAACGCATCAAAAGCACCGCGTACGGCAATGGGCAGTACGGGTGCTCCGCTCAGGGCCGCAATGCGGGAGAGACCCGGCTTGAAGCGTCGCAAGTTACCATCGTAGGAAATGCCGCCTTCAGGAAAGATACCAGCCACACCACCTCTGTCGAGAATTCGGCAGATCGCCTTGATCGTCTCCTGGGGCTTTCCTCCGACGACGGGCTCCGTACCCAACGACGCGAAGAAACCTTCCCAAAGTTTTGAACGATAGTACCAATCGTCAGTGATCAGATAGCGAATCATCCGAGGAAACGCGATGCCGATGAAAAAGGGGTCGAGAAAAGAGCTGTGGTTGGAAGCGATGATGAGTGGCCCCTCGCGGGGAATTTCCTCGACCGCACCGTCAAGACCCAGCCGCCAGTAGGGCCGGATGAGCTGGCCGGGATACCACAGCGTTTTCGCAAGCCACATCTGCTCGCCGCCTCGACCCCGATGCTCTACTCGCTCAACAACGCGTCGAGCTCATTCAGTGTGGTACTAAACTCATCCAACGCAGCCTTGAGAGCATCTGGCTTGGTCAAGTCCACGCCGGCGTCTTTGAGAAGCTCGAGCGGCGACCGAGAGCAACCACCTTTGAGCATGTTGAGATAGTCACGCACCGCTTCGGGTCCGCCGCTGCGCAGCTTGTTCGCGAGGGCAATCCCACTCGAGAGCCCGGTCGAGTAGGTGAAGACGTAGTACTTGTAGTAAAGGTGTGGGATGTAAGCCCATTCCATCCCATCGTTCTCATCGACCGTGAAACCTGGCCCGTAGTAGCGTTTGATTAGCCCGGCGTAGCTTTGGTCGAGTAGCTCGGCCGTGATCGGTCGACCACTCTCGACAAAACCATGAACTGTCTTCTCGAACTCGGCGAACAGAGCCTGGCGATAGATCGTCGTGCGGATGTTCTCAAGACGCTCAGCAAGCAATGCAGCCTTGTACTCCCGCTCCGTCGCGTGAGCGATGAGGTAGTCACTCAGCAAGGCCTCGTTGCAAGTCGAGGCGATCTCAGCAAGAAAGGGTACGTAGCGAAAGGAGGAGTAGGGCTGGAATCCCATCGCGAGAGCCGAGTGCACTGCATGCCCAAACTCATGAGCAAGGGTCGACATATCGTCGACACCGTCCTGGTAGTTCATCATCACATAGGGATGAAGTCCGTACACGCTCGCGGAGAAAGCGCCCGACTGCTTGTCCTTGCTTGGATAGAGGTCGATCCAGCCATTGCGCGGATCGGTCCCCTCGACGAGCAAGGTCTGAACCTGAGGGCCGAGCGGTTCGAGGGCCTTGAGCACAGTCTCGCGCGCTTGCGGAAAGGGGACCTTTGCGTCAACGCTCGGGACGAGAGGCACATAAAGATCGTAGATGTGTAAATCGTCGTAACCGAGGGCCTTCTTGCGTAACTCGACATAGCGATGCAACGCATCCAGGGAGTTATTGACCGTAGCGATCAGATTGTCATAGACGGCGACGTCAATATCGTCTTTGTCAAGATAGGCTTCAATGGCCGTATCGTAGCCTCGAGCACGGGCGAGAAAAACACTGAACTCGTACTGGCCACCGAGAGTCGCCGCAAAAGCATGCTGGTAGCGACGCAGCGTTCCGAAGAAAGCACTGACGGCTTCGCGTCTTACCGCGCGCTTCTTAGACCCCCGAAAGCGACTGTAATTCGAGAGGGTCATCTGGATCTCGCGACCCTGCTCGTCGTGGACTTTTGGCCAGGTGATGTCCATCAGTAACGCGCCGAAGGTGCTCTCAAAACCCGAGGGAATCTCGTTGAGATCGATCTCCGCCCAGAGATTATCGCCCGCCAGCGAAAGAACGCGCTCGGCCTGAGGATCGAGCAGGTGTGCACGGCGACGGCGGAGGTTCCGGATATAGTCCTGGTACTGTTTGAGGGCAGGCTGTGTGAGGTAAGCCGCCGCCATTTGTTCACCACTGAGCGCGAGCAGCTCGGTACGGATAAAACTCGCCTTACGCATCAGAGCATCCATCAGAGCGAGGCTCTTCTGCTGCATTTCCTGCGCCCTCACGTCGGACTGTGCTGTCGTGAGCTTCAGATTCGCGTAGAGGGTCGCGTGATTGATGGCGTCATGGAGCTGGAAGTAGCTTCTTAGACATTTTTCGAGCCGCGCCGGGTCAGAAAGCTGACCCTTGAAGACTTCGAGCTGATCGATCTGCGGACCGAGCTCTGCGATAGCCTGAGTAAAGGCCTCGTTGCTGGCGAACAAAGGTTCCAGATCCCACTTGTAGACTCCGGGCACGGCGTCGCGCGACGCGTTGGCATCGGGAGTCCAGACCGGCCATGTCTGCCCGGCTACTGCGAAGGGCACGACGAGGAGGGGCAAAAGCGAGATGGGAAGAACAAGACGAGCAAGAACGAAGCAACGGCGAGACATCAGAGCCTCCTGCTGGGGGAGAAAGACACACGAGCCTAGCTCGTTTCGCTTCCGAACGCAGCAACGGGATCATCACGAAGCTGCTCGCGGATCTTGCTCGTCCGATTGGAACCCATCGGCTCATCGACGGCGGCATGAAAACACAGGCGAAGCTCGCGAGGGCCAGCAGACTTTCAATACAGGCGCGCGGCAGCTCCGGGGCGCGAAAATCGAGCCGGCCTCACGGCCCGTAGACACGACGATCGTGGCGATAGAGGGGATACTCTCTGCGAGCGTAGGCCCGACGTCGTGGGCGGTACAGGCGCGCGTAATAACCCCGATCGATCACGATGAAGACAGCACGTTGCAAGCGCCCCATCGACTGCTCGAGCACCGCGATCTGTTCATAGACGAAGGGCCGAACATTCCGGCAACGGTCTAATGCGAACATGGCCCGGTGATACGCGCGCTGGAGCTCGTGAAAGTCGGCTTCGAGGCCACGATGCAGATATTCGTAACGCCTGATCCGTCTCCGGAAGCGTCGCGTTTGCCGATTGAGATCGCGGAGTTCATCGAGCGCCCGCGCGCGGGCAAAGCTCATGACATACCCATCGTGGCGGACCACGCCATAGGTCCGATTCGTGGCCTCCTCGAGTTGGCCCGCGAAGCACGCGAGGCGCGGCTGAGGTCGATCATATCCGCCGTGGCCGTGGCGCCGATACGAATGGCCGTGCGCTAGGGCAGCGACGGGCATCGCTAAGACCATCATCACGACCATGAGAAGTGAACGTTTGCTCATTTTACGCCTCCACAGCGTGCGTCGCTCTGTCCGTCTCTTCCTTGAGCGAGGAACATGCCATGTTGTCAACATATTGATAACTCATGCTTTGTCGTTTCTCACGATGAACATATCAGACCTTCGGCGTCCCCTTTAGGGGACAAGACGCACTCACCCCCGGACACCCATGAGTTGGGGACCGACGGTCAGATCGTTGCTTCCCATCGCCAGAAGATGCATCTTCAGGAGTGATTCGCGTGGGAGGGACGGGAGTCAGACCACATGCCCGAGGAGCGCTTCGAGCTCCGTTTTCGTGGCGAGACCACTGCGGGGCGAGATCCTCGCGAGGTCCAGGAGCACATCGCCAAGATCTTTCACCTCGCTCCGGCACAGGCCGATCGACTCTTTTCAGGACAAGAGTGCGTCCTAAAGCGAGGGCTCAGTGCAACACGGGCGGCAGAATATGAACAAGCCTTCCGACAAGCTGGGGCGCTCTGTGAACTCCGTGCCGAGGCGCCGCCCGTACCGAGGGCCTTTCCGCTAGATTTCGCTCCCGAGCTAAGCTCGCCCGGACCTGCCTCAGCGAAGGCGCTCACTCAGGCGAATCCGGCCGCGACGAGCGCAGCCTCTCCAGCTGCGACGATGGCCATTCCACGCTCGTTGGTCGACGCTGCCGTCAAGGCTGCCGCGACAATGACCTGTCCCAAATGCGGCCTCGTACAACCTGCCGAGGAATCCTGCGCGGCCTGCGGCGTCATCATCGCCAAGGCGACGGCGCGTCTCGAGAACAAAGCCCAGGCTCTTGAGAGCAGAGCGGCGCTCGACATGGAAGCGACAGCCGCGATATCCACCAGCCTTTCACCGACCTCCGCTCCGGCTCAGGTCGCCGCTGTACTTCCTTCCGCCCAGACCGCCACAGCATCATCCGCCACGACGAGCACCGTTGTTTCCACGACCACACCACCACCACCGCAGGCCGAGGCAAAACCCAAGACCGGAGGTGTCTTTGCGCCCGAAAAAAAAGGCATCGAAAAAGGAATGACAGGTGGCATCGTGATGATGGTCATCGCAGCTGTTTGGTTCTTCGTCGGGCTGAAGATGGATCTGATCTTCTTCTACCCGCCGGTACTCTTCGCGATCGGGCTTTACGCCTTCTTCAAGGGCCTTGTGACGGGCAACGTTTCAGGCCACGATGACG